>NZ_PYTV01000014.1:0-114816 GCF_003028475.1 Stenotrophomonas sp. Nf1
CAGGAACGCGCGGCCTCCACGGTGATGGACAACGCCAGCGTGGTGGCCCAGCTCAAGGGCGCCGAGCGCAGCCTGGAACAGATGCAGCAGACCCTGGCCCAGCAGCAGGTGCCGGGCCTGGCCGAGTACCAGCGCACCAAGCAGCTGCGCGAACAGATCGACCCGAAGGCGCAGGGCCGCTTCCAGGGCGAGGTGAACGGGCAGAGCGCGATGAAGCCCGGCAGCGACGGCGGCAGCCCCGGCGAGCAGCCGGTGGAACGGCTGGGCACACCGTTGCTGCTGGCCGAAGCGCCGCACCATATCGCCTGGACCACCCCGGCCAGCGCGGTGGCCTATGCCGGGCAGAACCTGCAGATGACCGTGCAGCAGGACCTGCACGTCAGCGCCGGCGAGACCCTGGCCACGGTCTCCGGCGAGCATGTCTCGCTGTTCGCGCAGAGCGGCCCGCTGCGGGTGATCGCCGCGCAGGGGCCGGTCAGCCTGCAGGCCAACGATGGCGAACTGGAACTGCTGAGCGAGCAGGCGCTGACCATCACCGCCACCGACGACCGCATCGACGTGCTGGCGCAGACCAAGGTGGTGCTGCAGGCCGGCAACAGCGCGATCACGCTGGAGGGCGGCAACATCACCTTCAGCTGCCCGGGCGAGTTCAAGGTCAAGGCGGGCGAGCATCCGTTCATGCCCGGAGAAAGCATCACTCCGTTCATCGCTCCGCTTCCTGGTGGGCTTCAGGGCATCCCCGACTGGATCGCATTGGACTACCGCGATGGGGAGACGCAGCAGGCCATGGCAGGGACCCCTTACGAAATTCATTTCAAGAATGGTTCTGTCATCAAGGGAACGCTGGACGATGCCGGCCAGGCCCATCACGAGCCCATCCCGAAACAGGACGTAGAGAAAGTCGTCTATGAACCCCGCGAACCTGATGCGGAAGACACCTGGCCGGATCTTGGGCTGATCGCCATGCCCGAACAGGGCACCGGCCATGGGTGATTCGCGTGCCGATCTTCCCAACCAGGCCGCGCCCGTCTCCCTGCAACAGCTTCGCGAAGCGCTTGCCTTCATCAGCGACCAGTACAAGAGCGCCGTCGACGGCAGCAAGAACGTTTTCGTATGGCTGTGGGAGTCGATCCAGGGTGATTTCAACCAGGACCGCACCGCAGGACAGATCGTGTTCGACACCGCCATTTCCATGGTGCCGGGTGTGGACCAGGTCTGTGATGTCCGCGACATCATTGCCAACTGCAAGCAGATCAACGATGACAAGAGCAATACCTGGGCATGGATTGGCCTGGTTCTGACTCTGGTCGGCCTGATTCCCACCCTCGGTTCCCTGCTGAAGGGTGTGCTGAAGATTTTCTTCCTCTTCATCCGCCGTTTCGGCCTGAACCACCTCGTCCGCGCCGTCGATGAGGCCATGGGCTGGGTCATTACCCTCCTGCGCCGACGTGAGGTTGCCAAGTACTGGAAAGCCCTGCGCTGGGACCGCGTGTTCCATGAACTGGCGAAGCAGACCCGCATCGTGCGTGGACGGGTGACCCAGGCACAGCTGTTGAAGGCCTTTGATCGTGCCGTGCTGCTGATGCGCAACCTGCTGGGCAAGGTCGCCGATAACCCGCTGGTGGGAAGCCGCGCGCAGGAGACCATCGACCTCGTCGTTGGCATCCGGAAGATCGCAGACAAGTACATCGGCAAGGTACTGGCGCCCGTGCAGCGCATTCTTGACACGATCATCAAGCGACTTGAGTTCGAGGACATGGTGCAGCGGCGCGGCATCGTCAACACGGGCAACTTCCATTTCAGTGGGACGCTGCCCGAAGCGCATGCCGTGACGCTGATGCGGCGGGTTGATCCTCCACCGTCGTGGCTTGGGAAGGGCAGACCGACAAAGAACAAGCCGCTGGATCCCTCCGACTATCGTCCACATGTCGATGACATGGCGAAGAAGGACTTCCCGAAGTTGACCGATGGCCAGATCAGGAGTTTCGCCGAAGGCATGCGTGCCGATACGATCAAGGGGCCAGCGAAGCTGTATCGCGTGGTCTCGCCTTCAAACTCAGGGGCAGGCGCCGACTGGATGACGGAAGAGGTATTCGACACCATCATGAAATCGTCGGACCCCAAAGCCACCTGGCGAAAGCATCTTGCGGTCTGGCCTGATTGGAACCCCAACGGGCAGTTCGTAGTCTATGAGCTCAAAGCGGGAGAAAAACTGAACGTGTGGCGTGGTCCGGCCTCTGCGCAGACCAAAAAGGAACTCAAGGATCATCACCTTGAAGGCGGCTATGAACAGATCAAGTTCGATGCCGCCCTCGAATACGATGCCGCCGGTAAGCCGGAGAAGAAAATCCTGGGTGACAGTCAGGAGTACTACTCCGTCGATGAAGCGACCGGTGCCATGACCAGGAGCAGCATGACCTATGAGAAGTGGAAAGGCTTGCCCGCACATGAGCAGGTGAAGCATGTCAGTCTCCGGACAAAGATCAACAATCCACACATTCTTGGCCCCCTTGATACCAGATGGGGTACTAGCGACTTCGGCAGCCAGATGAACGACGTGAGGCTTGGGCTGCCAAACATTTCTGGCCAGAGGCTAAACCGCTGAACATGAAAATCCACTGTCTTGAACTTAATCCCTGGCACAAGCGGCAAGCCGCCCTTATCCATCATTTCACCTCGATGGAGTACCTAAAAGGTCTGTTGCCGCAGATCGACAGCCTGCTGGCTATGACCGACCAGATGCTTGCCGAACGCTCGCATCTGGATGCGGCAGGCAGGGCGCTGGCGGGGTGGAGCTCGCAGGACACGGCGTCGCACTTCTCGACGTATGCGTACCCCGCGCTGATAGAGTTCCGCGAGGGCATAGTAAAAGACATTGCTCTACGCTCGATAGAACAGTACCGCGTTGCTGGCGAACACCAATGCGAACGCATGCTGGAGGAGTACGCCCACCTGATGGCCTGGGCGACGCCGCAGCAGGAAGCAATGTTCAGAGATACCACAGAGCGGGTATTCAGGTACGCCTGGGAGATATCCGGACTAATTGCACGCCCCCCCGGCAAGAACGACTTCTCATTCTGGTTGCTTTGGAACAAGGGAGTGATCAACTCACATCGAATCCCCAAGTTCCGGGTCCGCACCGACATTATCGTGCGGACCAATCAAGTTCCTCCACGTACCGGCATCTACGTTGCAAAAGATGACCCCATGGCCACGCTCCAGTTTGCATGGACCGGTGGATACGGAGAGCTGTGCCCAGCCGTGACCCTCAATGATGTTGGAAGAACGGTTCTGCAGCAGTTCGGTCGCGAGCGACTGTGGGGCGATACCGAAGGGCTGTATCGCTTCCTCGATGCAAACCGGCACCTGGATCCCTATGGCTGGCCCTACATCCAGGCCGAGCTGGCCAAACTGGCTCCGTCAGTGATCGCAGGTGTGGCCTTCGATGATCAGGACTGCGAATGGTACTTTGTCGAACGCATTGCCGATGAATTCGAGGACATCGACGGCAGCTACACCGGTACGGATTGGAAGGATCGCCGACCGGACCGCGTCGCAGCTGGCAAGCCAGTACCCTTTGATGGCTGGTGGTATACCCCTGCCCAAGGCAGCAGGCGCTACTTCAAGCAAGGCGACGTGTTCCCCAGCATCAACAGCGACTGGGGTGACACGTTCTGGATCTGGGCGCCAGACCAGGCGCCACCGACGATGGGTTGATGGAAATGCACCGCCCTGATTCTCCCGGCGCTGATTGATCAGAAGCACGCACATGATCCCTATGGAACTCAACCCGTGGCACAAACGGCAAGCCGCGCTCATCCATCATTTCACCTCGATGGAGTACCTCAAAGGCCTGTTGCCACAAGTCGATAGCCTGTTGGCCCTGACTGACCAGATGCTTGCTGAACGCTCGCATCTGGATACTGCAGGCAGGGCGCTGGCGGGTTGGAGCTCGCAGAGCACGGCGTCGCACTTTTCGACATATGCCTATCCAGCCCTGATGGAATTCCGGCAAGCTGTCGTGGAATGCATCGCCCTGCGCTCAATTGAACGTTATCGTCGGGCTGGCGAACACCAATGCGAACGCATGCTGGAGGAGTACGCCCACCTGATGGCCTGGGCGACGCCGCAGCAGGAAGCAATTTTCCGGGATGCCACAGAACGGGTGTTCAGGTATGCCCGTGAGCTCTCCGACATCGTTGAGCGCCCGCCCGTCGCAAATGATTTTTCGTTCTGGTTGCTCTGGAGCAACGCTCTGATAGACAAGCATCGCATCCCTGCGTTCCGGGTTCGAACCGACATTGTCGTGCGCACCAATCAAGTTCCTCCACGCACTGGCATTTACGTAGCCAAGGACGATCCTATGGCTTCACTCCAGTTTGCATGGACAGGTGGATACGGAGAGCTGTGCCCAGCCGTGACCCTCAATGATGTTGGAAGAACGGTTCTGCAGCAGTTCGGCCGCGAGCGACTGTGGGGCGATACCGAAGGGCTGTATCGCTTCCTCGATGCAAACCGGCACCTGGATCCCTATGGCTGGCCCTACATCCAGGCCGATCTGGCCAAGCTGGCTCCGTCAGTGATCGCTGGTGTGGCCTTCGATGATCAGGACTGCGAATGGTACTTCGTCGAACGCATTGCCGATGAATTCGAGGACATCGACGGCAGCTACACCGGTACGGACTGGAAGGATCGCCGACCGGACCGCGTCGCAGCTGGCAAGCCAGTGCCCGTTGATGGCTGGTGGTATACCCCTGCCCAAGGCAGCAGGCGCTACTTCAAGCAAGGCGATGTGTTCCCCAGCATCAACAGCGACTGGGGTGACACGTTCTGGATCTGGGCGCCAGACCAGACACCACCGACGATGGGTTGAATGAGAACCACCGCACCGGGCCAAACATGCCTCACCTCACCCTGGGCGGCGGAATCTCAGACACCACCTCCGGTACGACCTCCGGCACCAGCGTGAACTGGTAGCGATTGTCGTACAGCTTCACCTCCAACTGCTTCCGGCCGCGCCGTTCAAGCGTGTAAAGCTTGCCGGCCCACGGGCTGCCGAGCAGTGCCATCGGGCTGATGTCGCCCAGCCGCGACGCATCCAGATGCACCACCACGCGGTCGTCCAGGTAGGCAACCTTCACCGAACTGAAGAACGTGGCGTATTGACCGCTGCGCATCGCGGCGTAGCCGGTCAGTTCCGGGTGCGCCACCAGGAACACGAAGTGGCTGCTGAAATCGACGTTGCCCAGATCGGGCTCGTTATCGCGCTGCGAGGACGGCCACTTCGCGCCCATCGCGTCCAATGCATTTGCATGGGTGATGGGGAAGAAACGGATATCGAGATAGCCCGGCCCGCCTGAGTCCACCCGGGCCTGGCCGTCGTTCACCGCTGCCGAGGACAGTAGGTTGTTGTGCACCAGGCCTGGTGGGGTGCTCATGCGGAATTCGCCGCTGGCCTGCACGTCCTGCGGAGGATTGAAGAATGCACTGACCTGTTCGTTCTGGCAGGCGGCAAGCAGGGGCAGCAGCGCAAAGGGCAATGCACGCTGCTGCAGGGTACGGATCCGTGTCATTGCATCGGGCCTCATCCATGGGGAGGCCATTAGATCATGCCGGGTGCAGCCGGGTCCGGGCCCGGCGCGACAACGGCCGCCGCTCAGAAGGTGTAAGCGGCCTGCACATACACCCGTCGCGGCTCGCCCGGGAAGTGCCCGTTGCGGGCGATGAAGCCACTGGCGGCATACACCTTGTCGAACAGGTTCTTGACGTTGGCCTGGAACTGCCACTGCTTCCAGGTGGTCTTCCAGCTCATGTCGAACACGGTATAGGCCTTCACCGTCTGTCCATCGAGGCTGACGCGCTCGCCCACATGGTCGGCGCCGAAGCCGATGGCGGAGTTGATCGCGGGCAGGTCGTAGCGCGTCCACAACCCGACCTTGTTGCGCGGCGCATTGGCGAAGCGGTCGCCGGAGGCGTTGGTGATGCCGCCCGGGCCGGCGTCCTTCACCCGCGCGTCGTTGTAGGCGTAGGTCAGGTTCAGCACCCAGCGCTCGGTGACGTCGGCCAGCAGGTCCAGCTCCATGCCGGTGCTGCGCACCAGGCCCAGCGCGGCCAGCTGGTTCACGCCGCCGGTCACCTCGCCGGTGGCCTGCACGATGTTGCTGCGGTCGATGCGGTAGGCCGCCATGTTCACGCTCACGCGCTCGGCCAGCAGCGATTTCAGGCCGATTTCCCACTGCTTGCTGCGCTCGGCGTCGAACGGGCCGCCGGCGGCCGGGTTCTGGTTCGCCGCGCTCTGCGGCACGAAGCCACTGGCCACGTTGGCATACAGGTTCAGCCCCTGGCGCACAGTGAACGTGCTGCCGAGCCGCCAGCTCAGATCGTTGCCATCGACGCGGCTGGCGCCGAGACGATCCTCATCCTTGAAGCCATCCCAGCGCAGCCCGGCCAGCACGTGCCAGCGCTGGCCCAGTGCGAGTTCGTCCTGCAGGTAGGCGCCGTAGCGTGTGCTGCGGGTGGAGGTGCTGCGCCAGGGCAGGGTGGCCAGGTTGTAGTCGTGCCAGGTGCTGGCGCCGTACACCGGGTTGAACAGGTCGATGCCGCGTACCGGGCCGGCGCCGCGCGCGAGGTCGGCGCTGTTGGCGGTCTGCGCGGTGAAGTCGGCGTCGAGCTGGTACACATCGGCGCCGAACAGCACCTTGTGGCCGATGCGGCCGGTGTCGAGGCGCAACACGGCATTGCCGCTCGCGGTGAATGCCTCGTTGTCGCGGACCTGGTTGCGCAACTGCCGGGTCATCCACTCGGCCACGCCATCGCGGTCGCGGTCGATCAGCCCCATCGGCTCGTGGTACATCTGGTGCTCGTTGTTGCTGAACCAGCGTGCGGCGAGATCCACATCCAGGTTCTCACGCGGCGCGAAACGGTACTGCGCCAACGCCACCTTCGCGCGCATGTCGAGGAAGTCGCTGGCCTCGTTGTGGTTCCAGCGGCGGTCGGTCAGGAAGGTGCCGGCATCGTTCACCGGCACGCCGCGCAGGCGGTTGCCGCCCAGGTTCTGGGTGATGTCGGTGAACTGCAGCACCAGCTCGCCGGTCTGGCCAACATCGAAGGCCAGCGAGGCATCACCGATCACGCTTTCGCTGTCGGCGTTCCAGCGCACGCCCTGTTCGGTATCGGCATACAGCCCGGCGCGGTAGCGCACGCTGCCGTCGGCGTTCAACGGGCCGGTGCCTTCGATGGAGCCGGCGCGGAAATCCTTGTTGCCCATCTGCACTTCGATGCGGCGCTCGGCGCTGGCCTTCGGCTTTCGCGTGACGTAGTTGATGACGCCACCGGCATCACCGCCACCATAGAGCGCCCCGGCCGGCCCCTTCAGGACCTCCACCCGTTCGATGTTGAACAGCTGCGGCACCGAGAAGCCGGCGTACGGGTCGCCGCGCAGGCCGTCGTACAGCACGTTCTCCTGGCGGAAGCCGCGCAGGGTGACCCCGGCATAGCTGAAGAAGCTGATGCCGCTGATGCTGCGGTACAGGTCGGTGACCTGGCGCGCCGCCTGATCGTCGATCAGCTCGCGTGGCACCACCTGGATCGATTGCGGAACGAGCTCCAGCGGCGTGTCGGTGCGGGTACCGACTGCGGCATCGTCTACCCGGTACAGGGTCTGCGCACGGCCACGCACTTCCACCGTGTCCAGCGCTGTAGCGGCTGGAGGGGAGGGTTCGGCAGCCTGGCAGAGCGTGGCCAGGGGCAGCGTCAGCGCCAGGTACAGGGCGCGCGGGTGGAGCAGGGCAGAGGGCATGGAGGGCGGGGAAGTGTCTGCAAATGAGAAAGATTAGCATTTGCAACACTTCGTGACCTATCCCCCGAATGCGCTATGGACGTGCGCCGGGGTCGGTGTAGGGGGTGCCGGCCAGCGCGACCAGCACGCCGGTGGCGCCGCGCACCATCAACTGCAGCATCGCCTCGCGCGGATCCTCGCCCAGCGCCTGGCTGGCCAGGCCCCTTTCGTAGGCGGCCACCACCGAGGCCAGCAGCATCGCCGCGCCCAGCCGCGCCTCTGCATCATGGGCTGGGCGACCGGCTGCGGTGGCCATCAACTGCGCCAGATCGTCGGTGAGCTGCGCCTGCAGGCGCCGCGCATGCGCGACCAGCACCGGGCTGTCGGCCACCGTGGCCCAGAACGCTGCGGCGCCAGCGTTGATCCGCAGCAGGGGGTGGCCACTGTGCAGCAGGCTGCACAGCAGCGACTGGAACGCGGCCAGCGGCGTCATGCTGCCGCGCTCGGCCATGCCTTCGCGCAGCAGTGCGCGCGCCTCTTCGTCGCGGTCGAAGACCAGGTCTTCCTTGCTGGCGAAGTAGTTGAACACCGTCTTGCGCGAGACGCCGGCGGCCTCGGCGATCTCCGACATCGACACGGCTTCGAAGCCACGCTCGATGATCAACCCGGTGGCGACGTCGGAAATCACCTGTCGGGTCTCGGCTTTGCGCTGTTCACGGCGGCCAGGGGGCGGGGTCATGAGCGGTTCACTTGTGAAAACGTACACCGAGTGTAACATTGTGGCTGCCAGAGCGCCGGCCCGGTGCTCACGAGGAATCCTCATGCGGTACGACGTGGTTATTGCCGGAGCCGGACCGGTCGGCCTGTTCCTGTCCTGCGAGCTGGCCCTGGCCGGCTGTTCGGTGCTGGTGCTGGAAGCGGCCGCATCGCCGCAGTCGCCGCTGAAGCGCTTGCCGTTCGGCCTGCGCGGCTTGAATACGCCCACCCTGGAGGCGCTGGACCGGCGTGGCCTGCTCGAGGCGGTGGCCGCGACCCAGGTGCTCAAGCCCGACAAGGGCGCACCGCCACCCGGCACCGCGCATTGGTTGGCGCAGTCGCGGCCGCTGGGCGGTCACTTTGCCGGCATCCCGTTCGCCCTGGACAACGTTGACAGCGGGCGCTGGCCGTATCGCCTCGCTACTCCGGTTGGCACCCAGATGGCGGTGGAACTGCACGCGCTGGAAACCGTGCTGAGCGACCGCGCGGTCGCGCTGGGGGTGCGCATCGAACGTGGCTGCGCGCTGCAGGCCGTGCAGGCGGGCGACGCGGAAGTGACCATCGAGACCGCCGCTGGACCGGTGCGCGCCGCCTGGCTGGTCGGCTGCGATGGCGGCCGCAGCACCGTGCGCAAGCAGTGCGGCTTCAGCTTCGCCGGCACCGACCCGGAGTTCACCGGGCATTCGTTGCTGGTGGAACTGGACGACCCTTCGGTGCTGACGCCGGGCCGCCAGTACACCGCGCACGGCATGTGCAATTTCAATCCGCCCAGCGTGCTGGCACTGGCCGATTTCGATGGTGGCGCAGGCCATCGCACACCGCTTGATCGGGAGGCGGCGCAGGCCCTGCTGCGGCGCATTTCCGGGCGTCAGGCCACCCTCACCGCGCTGCATCTGCACAGTACCTGGACCGATGGTGCGCGCCAGGCGACGAGCTATCGCAACGGGCGCGTACTGCTGGCCGGTGATGCCGCGCATGTGCATTCGCCGCTGGGCGGGCAGGGCCTGAACCTGGGCATCGGCGATGCGATGAATCTTGGCTGGAAGCTGGCGGCCGTGGTGCACGGTCAGGCCGACAGCACGCTGCTGGACAGCTATGGCGCCGAGCGGCATCCGATCGGCGCGCGGGTGCTGGACTGGTCGCGCGCGCAGGTGGCGCTGATGCGACCCGGTGCAGGCTCGCGTGCGCTGGCGGCGGTCATCGCCGACCTGGCCGAGACCGGCGATGGCGCAACCTACCTGGCCGAGCGGGTCTGGGGTGTTGCGCAGCAGCTGGACCTGGGTGAAGGGCATCCGCTGGTCGGCCGCAGCGTGCCGGACTTGCAGTTGGGCGATGGCCGTCGCATGGGCGAACTGCTGCGCGCCGGTAGCGGGGTACTGCTGGTGTTGGATGCCGATTCCGCGCTCTGCGAGGACATTGACGGCGAGCTGCACCGCCTCACCTGCATGGCTTCGCCGGTGCACGACACACTGGGTCTCGGTGCGGTGCTGGTCCGGCCCGACGGCATCGTGGCCTGGGCCTGCGATGCCGGCGCGGACGCGACGGGGCTGGCCGAGGCACTGCAACGCTGGTTCGGTGTGCCCGGCAGTGGCGGCGCTATATCCGCACCGGTACAGGTGAACGCTGTCGCCCGGCCTCGGTCATCACCGCCGCCAGCTGCTTGAGCGAATAGGGTTTGCGCAGCAGGGTGAAGCCATGCCCCGGATCACGTGCCAGCAGTTCGCTGTAGCCGCTGGTGAGGATGATCGGCAGATCCGGGAACCGGCTGCGGACGTTGCGGGCCAGGTCCAGCCCGTTGGTGCCGGGCATTACCACGTCACTGAACATCACGTGGAAGCGTGCGGCATCCTGTTCCAGCGCAGCCAGCGCTTGGTCTGCATTGCGCGCCAGCACCACGGTGTAGTCGAGTTCGCGCAGCGCACCGACTGCGAACTCGGCCACATCCACGTTGTCTTCCACCACCAGCACGCACAGCCCATGGCCATGCACCAGGCCTGGCTGTGACAGCGGGCGCGGGAGTGCGTCGCTGGACTGGGCCAGCGGCAGGTAGAGCGTAAAACGCGTCCCCGTGCCGGGTTCGCTGCTCACATCCACCTCGCCCTCGGACTGCTTGACGAAGCCGAACACCTGGCTGAGGCCGAGTCCGGTTCCTGCACCGACATCCTTGGTGGTGAAGAACGGCTCGAAGATGCGGTCGACCACGGTCGGATCGATGCCCGTACCGGTGTCGGTCACGCTGATGGCGGCGAACGCGCCCTTCATCGGTGCGGCGAAGCGGATCGATGGTACCGCGGTGACCTGTTCGACCTGGATCGTCACGCGGCCCTGACCATCGATGGCATCGCGTGCGTTGACCGCGATGTTGATCAGGGCGGTATCCAGCTGCGTGCGGTCCAGCAGCACCGGCAACGGCGTGTCAGGCAGGTTCACCCGCATCGTGATGCGCGCACCGAGCACGGTGGTGATGATGTCCGACAGTGCCTGCACGCTCTCGCACAGATCGAAAACCTCCGGCGACAGGCTCTGCCGGCGCGAGAATGCCAGCAGCTGCGCGGTAAGCCGCGTGGCCCTGTCCGAGGCGCTGCCGATGGCCTGGATGTAGCGCAGGCGCGGATCGTCACCAGGCCAGGTGTGCAGCAGCATGTCCACCGAACCGGTGATGACCTGCAGCAGGTTGTTGAAGTCGTGGGCGACGCCGCCGGTGAGCTGGCCGATGGCTTCCAGCTTCTGCGACTGCCGCAGCTGTTCGCGCGCGCGTACCAGCTCCAGGTGCGCCTCGCGCGCCTGTTCGGTGATGGCCGCGACCTGGCGGCTGTGCCGGTCGCGCTCGATCACCCGCTCGGTCTGTTCGCTGACCACGCAGATGATGCCGGCCACTGTGCCACTGCCGACGCGCAGCGGCGAATAGGAGAACGTCCAGAAGGTTTCCCGCAGTGTGCCGTCGCGGTCCATCATCAGGGGCAGATTGTTGAAGCTGCGGCTGGTGCCGGCAAACGCATCGTCAATCGCCGGTGCAACCACCTGCCAGACATCGGCCCACACCTGTTCCAGGCCATTGCCCATGGCCCCATGCAGCTTGCCGCCCAGCATCGGCAGGTAGGCATCGTTGAAGAAGAACGTCTTGTCCTGGTGGCCCCAGGCAATCCACAGCGGCTCGGGAGAGTCGAGAATCATCGCCAGCAGGGTGCGCAGTTCGGGCGGGGCGCTGGCTGCGGCGGCAGAGCGCGCCCAGTCGCTGTCCTGCAGCAGGCGGTAGGCCAGCTGGTCGGGCGCGGAGACGGAAAGGGGAAAAGGATGCATGGCCGACAGCGCGGGGAGGTCACGCAGCATAGCTGAGCGGATGTCAGCACGGCCTGCACACTCGTACGCGGCCTCAGTGCATCACACGCCCAGCAACATGGGTAAAGGCCAATCGGCCACCCGTGCGTGGCTTACCTGTTGATGGCAGCCACATCGCTCGCAGCGGAACAGGGCGCCGCCGGGCAGATGCAGCAGGCAATCTTCGCCGGCAGAACTAGTCTCGGCGCAATGGCGGCAGGTGATGGTCAGCGCGGTAATGCGCTCGATTCCACCGGACAGGTTGAACACGGCCTCAAAGGCGCTGATGACAGGGTGGATCGCGTCAGGCATGGGCAGCTCGGCAGGAAACAATGCCGCATCGTTGCCCATGGGCGGTGATGGCGCAGTCAGCTGCGTGCATGCAGCGGATCAAGCAAAGGCGACTGTTGCGGCGCCCCGCATCAGGCGACGCAGATCAGCAGCAGGCTGCACAGCACCAGCATCAGCACGAATACGCGCCGGCTCAGCGCCAGGCAGGCCAGGCAGGCCGCAAGGGCCCACGCCGCCAGCAGGGCGCAGGTCAGCAGCCAAATGCCGATCACCAGCAGCGAACCACTCGCAAGCGCCGACAATGCAATGGCCTTGAACAGCCCCAGACCCAGCACGCTACCGAGCACGCCCGCCTGCAGGGCAATGGCGTCATGGCGGGCGGGGGCGGAGGGGTGATGCATGGCGGCTCCGTGCTGGCCGGTTGTGGGCTGTCACCCACACTGTGCCCAACGCCATATCCACGGAATGTGTTCATCGGCGGGATGCTCCGGCGACGACGATGATTCAGTCGAACTCACCCTCGGCCGACTCCAGCCGTTGCCGGTAGGCCGCCCGATGCTGGTACAGCCGCTGGCATTCGGCCGATCGGTGGATACGGCTGGACGGCTCGTTGGCTACCGAGTCGCACATCCTGGCAATATGGTTGCTGGCGGCCAGTTCGGTGACGAAGAACACGGCTGTGACGCCGGTCCCAAGCAGCACCACATACAGCAGGCGGCTGAGCCAGCGTGACCGCTTGCGCGCAAAATGCTGCTGGATGGTCAGGTCGAAGCGGATGATGCTGAGCACGATCCAGATGATCGCGACCAGGAAGCACAGCGTGGGCAGCAGGCCACGCCAGAGACCGGCTTCATACACCGATTCACTGTAGTGGACGGCCGCCCCCGCACCGGCGATGGCGATCGCCAGCGCCCAGTTGCGGCCCAGCGAGAGCAGGTCATCGAGCAGCTTTTCACGGTTTCGGGTCGGTACGGCTGCCACGTCGGTTCCTTCTGCATGCTGCAATCGGCGGCAGGCTGCCGCCGATCATGCAGATGGTGGGCCATCACTGCGGCGAAGAGAAGCCTGCCGCTCAGGAGGTGCCGACACGTTCACCGATCCAGCGCCGGTAGCGGCGGGTACGGCATCGCGCCGCGACCTGCGCCAGCAACAGTGCCCACGCTGGCGACACGCCCGGTGCGGTGGATCGGCGCTTGCTCAACCGGACCAGCTGGTACTTCACCGCCGCCATGTGCGCACTGGCAGCCAGCGGCTTGCTGCGCCAGTTGATGGTGCGCAGCGTGGGTACCTGCTCGCGGCCCTGCTGCCAGTGCTGGGGCAGATCCGGCTCGATCGCCAGCGCGGTGGCGATGCCCACCATCGCCACGCCGCTGTCCAGCACCTGTTCGGCCACGGCGCGGCGGCGAATGCCGCCGGTCACCATCAACGGCATCGTCGCTACCGTTGCGATGTCCCGAGCGAATTCAAGGAAGTAGGCCTCGCGTGCCAGGCTGCGGTGGTCGCGGGCGGCGCCGGTCATGGCCGGCGCTTCGTAGCTGCCCCCGGATAGCTCGACCAGATCCACGCCGAGTGGTGCCAGCATCTGCACCACGGCGCGTGCGTCTTCCGGTGAAAAGCCACCCCGCTGGAAATCGGCGGAGTTGAGCTTCACCGCCACCGTGAAGCGGGGGGACACCGCTGCACGATGTCCAGCAGCAGGCGCGCGCGGTTGTGCAGGCTGCCGCCCCAGCGGTCGTCACGGCGGTTGGTCAACGGCGACAGGAACTGGCTGAGCAGGTAGCCATGCGCCGCATGGATCTGCACGCCGCTGAACCCGGCGCGCTCGGCCAGCCCGGCGCTGCGGACGAAGCGTGCGATCACCGCTTCGATGTCGGCCTCGGTCATCGTTCTGGGTATGGCGAACTGCTTGGACAATGCACCCAGATCCATCGCTACCGCCGATGGTGCCAGTGCCGGCTGGCCAAGCGCCGCCGGCATCTGGCGGCCGGGATGATTGAGCTGCATCCAGATCTGCGCACCGCGCGCGCGCGCTGTCTGCGCCCAGGCGCCGAAGCGTTCGAGATGGCGATCATCCTCCAGCACCACGCCGCCCGGACCGGTCATGGCGCGGCCATCGACCATTACATTGCCAGTGATGATCAGCCCGGCGCCGCCGTCGGCCCAGCGCTGGTACAGCTGCAGCAACGCGGTGGACGGCGCATGATCGGCATCGGCCATGTTCTCCTCCATCGCCGCCTTGGCGATGCGGTTGTGGAGGATGGCGCCGGAAGGCAGCGCCAGGGGCGAGAACAGCGACATCGGACAGCTCCAGGACAGGGGAAGGGCGCTACGCTAACCTTCAAGTTTCATTGAAGGTCAACGGGTTCCGATGTCGAGGATTCAGACAGATGAAAATCGGTGAGCTGGCCAGGCGTACCGGCCTGGCCGCGTCGCGCATCCGCTTCTATGAAGAGGCCGGGCTGTTGTTGGTGCCGCGCCAGGCCAACGGCTATCGCGACTATCCGGAGCAGGCGGTGCTGCTGCTGGAGCTGATCACCGGCGCGCAGCGCGCCGGCTTCAGCCTGGAAGAGATCCGCGCGCTGCTGCCGCCGGACATGGGCCAGTGGCAGCACGAGGCGCTGATCCAGATGCTGCAGCAGAAGGTGGCCGACATCGAGGCACTGCAGGTGCGGCTTGCGCAGAGCAGGTCGCACCTGCTGGCGTTGATCGAAGACATCCAGGCGCGGCCGGAAGGCATCGACTGCGCGGCAAATTCGCGGCGCGTGCTGGACCGTGTGCAGCGCGGCGAGCTGGCGCGGCCGACGCTGGCGGCCGCCGATGTGGCGATGCTGCGCCCCGGTCGCCGCCGTCGCACCGGCAACGGCTGACGACCGGCGCCAGACTCAGCGGCGGCCGGCGACGACGCCCTTGCGCCTGCTGTCCAGCATCACCGCCAGACCCCACAGCAGCAGGCCGCCGACGGCGGTGGCGGCACCCACATAGCCGGTGCTGGCGGGACTGAAACCGGCGCTGATGGCCATGCCGCCCAGCCACGGGCCAAGCGCATTGGCGGTATTGAAGGCGGCATGGTTGGAGGCTGCCGCCAGCGTCTGTGCTTCACCGGCAACGTCCATCAGGCGCGTCTGCAGCACCGCTGCCAGTGCGCCCATGGTGCCCACGGTGATGATCATCGGGCCGATGGTCCACACCGACTGCGCGGCCAGCGGATACAGCAGCAGCATCACGATCGACCACAGCAGCACCACGGCGGCGGCCTTGAAGTGGAACTTGTCCACCAGCCAGCCGCCGGCGATGTTGCCGATGATCGCGCCGATGCCGAACACGCCTACCGCCAGCGGCATCCACGATTCGGCCACGCCGGTGACCTGCACCAGGGTCGGCGCCAGATAGGTGAACACGCAGAACATGCCGGCAAAACCGACCGCGCCGATCGCCAGTGCCAGCCATACCTGGGTGGTGTTGAAGGCACGCAGTTCGCGCATCGGCGAGGTGCGCACCTCGTCCGGGTCGGGCAGCAGGAAGCGGGCGATCATCGCCACGGTGGCGATGGCCAGCACGCTGACCAGCGCGAAGGCGGTGCGCCAGCTCAGCTGCTGGCCCAGCCAGGTGGTCAGCGGGTTGCCGATCAGGATGGCGATCGACAGGCCCAGCAGCACGCGCGACATCGCCTGGCCACGCTGCCCGGCCGGGCTGATCGCCGCGGCCACCAGCATCGCCACACCGAAGTAGGCACCGTGCGGCAGGCCAGCGACGAAGCGTGCGGCCAGCATGGTGGCGTAGTTCGGCGCCAGCGCGCTGGCCAGGTTGCCCACCGCATAGAAGCCCATCAGCGCCAGCAGCAGCTTGCGGCGTGGGAAGCTGGCACCGACGAAGGCCAGGATCGGTGCGCCGACCACCACGCCGATGGCATAGGCGCTGATCAGGTGGCCGACCTGGGTCTCGGAAATCGAGAGGCCACGGCTGATCTCCAGCATCAGGCCCATGCTGGCAAATTCACTGGTGCCAATGGCGAAGCCGCCCAGCGACAGGGCGAGGATGATCAGAGTGCGCTGGCGGGGCGTCAGCCGCGCAGCCAGGGAAGAGTTGGGGCTCATGCGGGGGCGCGATGGGGCGGGGAGCCGGCTATTGTACTGCTGCAGCGCAGCAGCGATCAGCGCCCGCTGCCAAGAATCAGCGTTTGGCAGGTGGTGCCGACCGCGCCCCAGGGCGGATCAGGCCAGCGTGTACATGTCGCTCCAGAGAAGGAACGCTTCCGGCGTCATCTGCGCTTCGAGTTCGGCCAGCACGATGTCACGCACCCTGATCAGCGCCTGCGCATGCACGGAGGGATCCTCGCCACGGGCAGAGGCGCCGGCACCGGCCTCGTCAGCCAGCTGAACCAGGGTACGTGCTGCCTCCATCAGCGAGCGCAGGCAGGTGGATGCCGGATCGGGCACGGCGGTGGATGCGCTGCGGGTGCCGAGCGCGGCCAATGCGGCGGCGTACTTGCCACGCAGACGGTCGGCCACCTCCGGCGGCAGCTGCAGCAACCGGCGTGGATGGGCGTTGTCGGCGATGTCGGCCAGCTTGACCTTCAATGCTCGTGGATGCTGGCGGATGCCCGCGTAGTAATGCGGGGCATCGGTGGCGCTGTGCCGGTTGAGCAGGGTCACGATGTCGCGGATCGGCGCCGGAAAGGCCGCCAGCTGAGGCGCGTACTGCGGGCAATCCTCCACGACATCATGCAGCCACGCCGCCGCTTTGGCCGTGTCATCGTCATCGATTGCGGCGGCCACGCGCGCGACATGTTCGATGTAGGGCTGTCCGGCCTTGTCCTGTTGCCCGGCATGGGCCTCGCTGGCCAATGTGCGTGCCTGTACGACCCAGTCCATCGTCGCCTCCTGCTGCTGGAAGATAAACTATCGCCCAATCACGGCGCCGCCAAGGTTGACCCGCCGCAGGGGGCTGGGTAACGTGCGCGTGCCTGCAGTACGCAGGCGCCTGCCGAGTGTGGTTTTTCATGTTGGAGATTGTCGTCATCGGATAACCCTTCCCGTGTGTCTGCCGGGAGCGGTTATCGAATGCGTGGTTCCGTGACCGGGCGCCGTTGGCCGCCCGCGTCGTCCGCATTTCCGATTACGCAGGATCTCTTTTCCCATGAATATCTCCCGAGCGGAGCAGAGGACGCTGCACGTCCTCGCCCAGGGCGGCTGCATTGCGTTCAGCCGTGACGGCTCAGGCCGTGTCCGCAGTGTTGAATGCTTCAACCGTGAAGGCCTGTTGCTGAGCGATTGCACGCTGGCCGTCTTCAAGAAGCTGAAGAACAAGCGCCTGATCAGTTCGCATGACGGTCGTCCCTACCGGATCAACCGCGCCGGGCTGGTCGCGGTGCGCCCGCAGCTGGACAATCGCTGATGCACGTCGTATCGACTCTTTTACCTTCCCGCGGGCCCGCTGGCCGGGTCCGTCGCACTGAACGAGGTGCCTTTTGAATATCATCATCCGCGCTGAAACTCCGGCCGACATCGACGGCATCCACGCGCTGACGGCTGCGGCCTTCGCCACGGCCGAACACAGCAGCCACACCGAGCAGTTCATCGTCGACGCACTGCGCGCACGCGGTGAACTGTCGATTTCGCTGCTGGCCGAGCACGCGGGTCTGTTGCTCGGCCACGTGGCCGTGTCGCCTGTGGCGATCTCCGATGGCAGCAGCGATTGGTATGGCCTGGGCCCGATCTCGGTGCTGCCGGCGCGGCAGGGGCAGGGCATCGGGGCCGCGTTGATGCGCGCGGCCATCGACGCCCTTCGCCAGCAGGGCGCGCGCGGCTGCGTGCTGCTGGGCGAGCCGGCGTACTACGGCCGGTTCGGCTTCCGCGCCGAACCGGGGCTGGTACTGCCGGGCGTGCCCGCCGAGTACTTCCAGGCGCTGTGCCTGCAGCCACCGCTGGCGCAGGGAGAGGTGCGCTACTCGCCGGCGTTCGACGCGACCGCTTGATCGCGAGCGCTCAGCCCGGGTGCCGAAGGTGGATCAGCGGATAGGCACGGCCCTGCGAATCCAGCGCTGAGCGGCCGGTTTCGACGAAACCCATGCGCAGGTAGAACCCCACTGCCTGCGCATTCTGTGCATTGACGTCGGTGCTCAGCTGCGGATGCAGCGCCAGTGCGTGCTGCAGCAGCCGACGGCCGATGCCGGTGCCACGCACCTCCGGGTCGATGAACAGCGCTTCCATGTGCGTGCCATCGATCAGCATGAAGCCCAACGGTCGGTCCTGGGCATCGACGGCGACGGTCAAGGGCGCCTGTGGCAGGAAGCTGGCCACTTCGGCATCGATGGCCCGTCGGTCGTCGGCGCTGAGGAAGTCGTGGGTGGCGTCGACAGCGCGGCGCCAGAGATCGACGAGGGCCGCGCCGTCGTCGGCGCGCGAGGGGCGCAGGGTGGTCATGGGGTCACCAAGGTGCTTTGGAATGAGGCGAAGTATGAGGCCTTGCACGCGTCTGTACAGGCCGGGCTTCACTCGCCGCTGCGGTGGCGGATGAACGGGCTGTGCGCGGCAGCCTGCGCGCGCAGTACGACGCCGTCTTCAAAGTCCTGGCTGTCGTTGAAGGGCACGGTCGGCCAGTGCTGCCAGTGCGCCAGCCGTTCCCGGTAACCCTGGACGGCGGCAACGAGTGCGTCGTCGTGCGCCTGCTCGCGTTGCGCCGCGAGCCCCGAGCGCACGCCATGCACCCGATGCGGCTGCATCACCTCGAAGCCGATGTATCGCAGGCTGTACATCAACGGCCACAGCAGCAGCGCGGTATCGCCTTCGCGCCCATCGACCGCGCAGGCCCGTGCCGACGAGCCGGTGGTGACGCTGAGCAGTGCACGTTTGCCCCGCATCACCCCGTGTTCGTGGCGCTGCCGGCTGTTGTACATCGGCCCATAGACCAGCACGCGATCCAGCCAGCCCTTGAGAATGGCGGGCGCGGCGAACCACCACAGCGGAAACTGCAGGACCAGCAGATCGGCGGCGTGCAGCTGTTGCAGGTGACGCTGGATATCGGCAGGCAGGGTGCCGAGATCGGCGCTGTGCCGCTGCTCGCGCTGGGCATCGAAGCGCTCCGGCTGCAGGCGCTGCCGATGGTGGTGGGCGGCCTCGCAGGGGTCGAAGCCCTGCGCGTACAGATCGACCACCTCCACGCGCATGCCCTCGCGGCGCAGCTGTTCGGCGGCCTGCGTGGCCAGATGGGCGTTGAAGGACCGTGGTTCGGGATGGGCAAGCACGATCAGTGCGCGCATGGGGTGGGCTCGGCGAGGGATGTGCGACCATCCTCGCGACGCCGGAGTGCCCCGGCAATTACGCACCTTGAGGTAACCATGGCCCATCCCGGCGATGTCTATGCGGCGGACTGCTCGGCGCGCGATGCGCTGGCGCTGATCTCCGGCAAGTGGGTGATGCTGGTGTTGCCTGCGCTGGCTGACGGCCCGCAGCGCAATGGCGCACTGCTGCGGAAGATCGAGGGCATCTCGCAGAAGGTACTGACCCAGACCCTGCGGCAGCTGGAGCGTCACGGTCTGGTCGAGCGCTGCGAGCTGGGGCGCAAGCCGCTGCATGTGGAGTACCGGTTGACCGAGGTCGCGCGGGGCCTGGTGGCTACGCTGGCCAGCCTCGACCGCTGGGCGGAAATCAACTTTCCGGTGCTGGACGCGGCACGCGAGCGCTTCGACGCACGTTAGCAGCGCCTGCACGGCCGCCGGCGTACACTACCGCCCCGGCGGCCAGCCTGGCCCTGTTGATACCGGAGAACCGCCATGACCGATGCCCTGGGTGTACCGGTGCACGACGACGATGAACGCTGGATGCGCCACGCGCTGGCGCTGGCCGAGCGCGCGCAGCGCGAGTTCGACGAGATCCCGGTCGGTGCGGTGCTGGTCGGTGCCGACGGCCAGCTGCTGGGCGAGGGTTGGAATCTCAACATTGCCTCGCACGATCCCAGCGCGCACGCCGAGATCGTGGCGATGCGTGCCGGCGGTGTGCGGCTGGCCAATCACCGGCTGCTCGGCAGCACCTTGTACGTCACCCTGGAGCCGTGCGCGATGTGTGCGATGGCTATCGTGCATGCGCGTGTCTCGCGCCTGGTCTACGGCGCCAGCGACCCCAAGACCGGCGCCTGCGGCAGCGTGTTCGACCTGCTCGGTGACGCGCGCCACAACCACCGGGTGGAGATCCACGGCGGTGTGCTGGCCAAGGACGCCAGTACGCGCCTGACCAACTATTTCCGTGCCAAGCGTGGCAAGCCGCCGTTGCTGCTGGAAGACCACGCCGACGAGGGCTGAACGGCGAAGGGGTATGATGGGCGCCTCTTTCCTTTCCCGGTGGGCCGCGCGCCTGCCCAGCAACGAGGCGACACCATGGCGGAAAACGGCGCGGCCAACGAGCGACTGATCTGGATCGACCTGGAAATGACCGGGTTGGATACCGACAACGATTCGATCATCGAGATCGCCACGGTGGTCACCGACGCGCAGCTCAACGTGCTGGCCGAGGGTCCGGAGTTCGCCATCCACCACCCGCTGGAAACGCTGGAAGCGATGGACGAGTGGAACCGCAACCAGCACCGTCGCTCGGGCCTGTGGCAGCGCGTTGTGGACAGCACCGTCACCCTGGGCCAGGCCGAGGCGCAGACGGTGAACTTCCTGGCGCAATGGATTCCCTCGGGCCTGTCGCCGATGTGTGGCAACTCGATCTGCCAGGACCGCCGTTTCCTGCACCGGCAGATGCCGCGGTTGGAGAAGTACTTCCACTACCGCAACCTGGACGTGTCCACGGTGAAGGAACTGGCCAAGCGCTGGGCGCCGAGCGTGGCTGCCGGTGTCGGCAAGAACAGCAACCACACCGCGCTGAGCGATGTGCATGACTCGATTGCCGAGCTGCGCCACTACCGCCAGTTCATGGGGGCGCTGTCGGGGTTGCCGGCTGCCTGAACGCCGCCGCCGGGTGACACACGAACGGGTAGTGCCGGCCGTTGGCCGGCAATCCGGCAGCGTTCGTGGGGTGTATCGGGTTGCCGGCCAGCGGCCGGCACTACCCTCCGTTCAACTCCCTGGCGCTAAGATCGGCGCCATGAACGAGCCCATCCTGCTTCCCCGCGACATCGCCCATGACGCCCGCGACTGGTCCGACCTGCAACGGGCGGTGGCGCTGCTGGAAGCGCCGACCCTGACCGCGCGCATGGCCAACCTGGTCGGCACGCCGCTGGAGTTCGCGGTGAAAGCGCTGCCCAAGGCGGTTTCAGCTCGCATCCATGGCGCGGTGCAGGCGGCGCTGTCCAAGTCGGCGCAGGCCGCGTTGTGGAGCATGGACAACACGCCCGGCAAGGGCGCCTCTACCCGCTGGCACAAACTGGCGGCCGCCACCTCCGGTGCGGTGGGCGGGGCGTTCGGCTTCGCCGCGCTGTTCATCGAACTGCCGGTGTCAACCACCATCATGATGCGCGCGGTGGCCGACGTGGCCCGCAGCGAGGGCTTCGATCTGTCCGAGTTCAGCACCCGCCAGGCCTGCCTGGAGGTGTTCGCGCTGGGCGGCAACTCGCCGCGCGATGACGCCAGCGAGACCGGCTACTACCTGGCCCGTGGCTTCACCACCGACGTGATGCGGCATCTGTCGGCCGAACTGGCCGGGCGCGTGGTGACCGGTCGCGACCTGACCCTGGGCGTGGCACCGAAGGAAGCGGGCAAGCTGCTGGCGAAGCTGGTGGAGAAGGTGGCGGCGCGCTTCGGCGTGGTGGTCACCGAGAAGTTCGCCGCGCAGGCGGTGCCGATCGTCGGTGCCGCTGCCGGTGCAACGCTCAATACCATGTTCACCGATTACTACCAGGACATGGCGCGCGGTCACTTCATCGTGCGCCGGCTGGAACTGAAGTACGGCGAAGATGTGGTGCGCACCTGCTATGACCGGGTGGCGCATGGCGGTGTGTTGATCGAGCCGATGCTGTAACCGGCTTTGGGTCGCTTTGGGGTCAGAGCCCTTTGCGTTGCAAAGGGATCCGACCCCGGTTGCGCGCGGGGTCGAATCCCATTCCGCAGGAATGGGCTCTGACCCCTGACCAGGCCATCCTTGCCTGCCGGGCACAACTGTTTTGCCGCAGCACGCCTGTTGCGTGTCCCTGGCGATCCCCATTCTTGCCGGCACTTCCCCCGCAAGAGAGTGCCGCCATGCTGTTCACCCCTCACCGCCTCGGCGGGTTGACCCTGCCCAACCGCATCGTGATGCCGCCGATGACGCGCTCGCGTGCGGCCGCCGGCAACGTCGCCACTGCCGAAATGGCGACCTACTACGCGCAACGTGCTGGCGCCGGCCTGATCGTCAGCGAAGGCACGCAGATCAGCGCGCAGGGCCAGGGCTATGCGTGGACGCCGGGTATCCACAGCCCCGAACAGGTGCGGGGCTGGCGCCAGGTGACCGACGCGGTGCATGCCGCCGGTGGCCGCATCTACGCGCAGCTGTGGCATGTCGGCCGCGTCTCGCATGTGGCGCTGCAGCCGGGTGGTGCCGCGCCGGTATCGTCCTCGGCATTGCTGGCCGAAGGCGTGAAGGTGTTCGTCGACCCGGCCGGTGCCGGCCCGGAAGCCGGCGTGGGCGAGATGATCCAGCACTCGATGCCGCGCGCGCTGGGCGAGAAGGAGATTCCGGGCATCGTCGCCGATTACGCGCAGGCTGCGCGCAACGCGCTGGAGGCGGGCTTCGACGGTGTCGAGCTGCACGGCGCCAATGGCTACCTGATCAACCAGTTCATCGACTCGCAGGCCAACCAGCGTACCGATGGCTATGGCGGCTCGCTGCAGAATCGCCTGCGTTTCCTGCGCGAGGTGGTGCAGGCGGTGGTGTCGGTTGTGGGCGGTGAACGCGTTGGTGTGCGGCTGGCGCCACTGACCACGCTACAGGGTGCGGTGGACGATACGCCGCAGGCGACTTATCTGGCCGCTGCGCATCTGCTGGGCGAGCTGGGTGTGGGCTATCTGCACATTGCCGAAGCCGACTGGGAGGATGCGCCGCTGATGCCGGTGGCGTTCAAGCAGGCGTTGCGCATGGTCTACCCGGGCACGCTGATCTATGCCGGCAAGTACACCGCCGAGCGCGCCGAGCAGGCGTTGGTAGAAGGCTGGGCGGATCTGATCGGCTTCGGCCGGCCGTTCATCGCCAACCCGGATCTGCCTGAGCGCCTGCGTACGGGCGCGGCGTTGAACCCGCCGGATCGGGCCACGTTCTTCGGTGGAGGCGCCGAGGGCTTCACCGATTATCCGGTGCTGGAAGAGGTTACTGAGGCCTAAGGGCGATGCCGGCCAGCGGCCGGCACTACCAGGGCGCGCGAGGAGGGGTAGTGCCGGCCGCTGGCCGGCATCGCCAAGGCGCACGAGGAGGGGGTAGTGCCGGCCGCTGGCCGGCATCGCCAGGGCGCACGAGGAGGGGGTAGTGCCGGCCGCTGGCCGGCATCCCGGGAATGGATCAGGTTGGGTGGGTGCCGACCGTTGGTCGGCACTACCGGAATGGCTCAGGGCTTGTCGCGCACCAGCGCATCCGCCTCGACCACGCCGCCATCCTTGCCGTGCAGGTACAGGTGCATGTCCTGCTGCGGATACGGAATGTTGATGCCGGCCTTGTCGAAGCCCAGCTTCAACTGCTCCAGCAGCGTGACCTTGGTGCCGAACCAGTCAGCCGACTTCACGTAGCAGCGGATGCCAAGGTTGATCGCGTGCGCGCCCAGCTCGTACACCACCACGTCCGGGGCCGGTGTCTGCAGCACGCGCGGGTCGGCCTTCATCAGCGCCAGCGCGGTGTCGCGTGCCAGCTGGATGTTGTCTTCGTAGCCGATGCCGATCACCAGTTCGACGCGGCGGGTCGGTTCGGCGGTCAGGTTGATGATCGGCGCGGCCGTGATCAGCGTGTTCGGAATGGTCGTGTGCTGGTTGTCGGCACCGGTGAGGACGGTCTGGAAGATGCGCACTTCGCGCACGGTGCCGGTCTGCCCGGCGATGGTGACCACGTCGCCGACACGGAACGGGCGCAGCGTCACCAGCATCACGCCCGAGGCGATGTTGGACAGCGAATCCTTCAACGCCAGGCCAACCGCGAGGCCGGCGGTACCGAGCACGGCCAGCAGCGGGGTGATCTTCACGCCCAACGTATCGATGGCCAGTAGCGCCACGATCACCAGTGACGTGGCGTAGACCACGTTGCGCAGGAAGCTGCCCAGCATCGGATCTACGCCCATGCGCGAGATGACACGCGGCATTGCATTGGAAATGCGGCGAGCGATCCACAGGCCGATCAGCAGTACGACGACCGCGGCGAGCAACGGCACGCCATAGGTTTCCAGCAGGCGCTCCCAGTCCAGTGAGTGGAACCAGGGCGTTGTGGCGGGGGCGGGTGGGGCAGTAGCAATCATGCGGGCTCCTTGTCGAACCGGGCGCGGCGCTCAAGAACGCCAGAAACGAAAAACCCCGCAGAGGCGGGGTTGCATGCGAGCAGATTATCGACATGGTGGGATGAAAGTGGTGTCAGCCGCCTTCGATCAATGCGCCTGTGCCCTTGAGTAGCGAGCGTAGTCCTTGAACCAGATGCGGTTCTATCGTGCTGAGCCAGAGGCGGCCGGGCACCAGTTCGTCCAAGGTGCAGCCGGGAGTGCCTCGCAGCATCCCCGCCAGTGTCTTGCCGGGCGCCACGGGCGCACCCAGCTGCGTTGGATTCAGCAGGCTAAGGGGGAAGATGTTGCGGGCCCTGTGCAGGCGCACCTCTGGCGGGGCGTCGTACCAGATCTGGTTGCGGTCTTCTTCGTCCTTGGGTTGGGTTCCATCGCAGTAGCCACTGATGTAGGCCTGCGGGCTGCGCTCGAAGGGTGGGTGGGTGACGTAGCCGAAGTCCCAGTCATACAGGGCGATCAGCCCCACCAGAAGCTCTCGGAAGGACTGCGGTTCCAGAGGAAAGCGAGCGTCCTTGGAGAACAGAGCGAATTCCGTTCCAAGCTCACGACTTGAGAGGAAATCGACGGATGCCGTCAGATCGTATGCGGGCGCGTCACTTCCTTTGGGTCCAGCGACAACACTGAGGAGCGTCAGCTCGTTGAAGCCACAGGCCAGAAGTCTTCGATGTGCTGCATTGCCCAGCTTCGCCAGATTGCTGCTGTGGCCCTTCCCGTCAGATGCAAAGTAGGTGGCTTGAACTCCACGCTCTTCGAGAATGGATATCGCCAGCTCATGAAATTTCTGGAAATCCTGCGCTCCTGCCAGTGGGCCGGAGTAGTTGAACAGTCCAAGCGCGAAGGGGATGGTCATGAGGCGAATGTTGCCGGGAAGTGATATCAGTCCCCTCAGTGTGCGTCGGCCAATTCAGAGCGCCTACTGGAATAGTTGCAAATGTCGCATCGGGCCAGTTGGTCCTCCCCAGAAGCAGAAACCCCGCCGAGGCGGGGTTTCTGTTTGCAGCTTGTAACGGGATCAGCCGTTGGCCTTCAGCTTGGCCAGGCGCAGCCAGGTATCAACCACGGTGTCCGGGTTCAGCGACACCGATTCGATGCCTTCCTGCATCAGCCATTCGGCCAGATCCGGATGGTCGGACGGGCCCTGGCCGCAGATGCCGACGTACTTGCCCTTGGCACGTGCCGACTTGATCGCCATCGACAGCAGCTTCTTCACCGCCGGGTTACGTTCGTCGAACAGGTGGGCGACGATCGACGAGTCGCGATCCAGGCCCAGGCTGAGCTGGGTCAGGTCGTTGGAGCCGATCGAGAAGCCGTCGAAGATCTCCAGGAACTCATCGGCGAGCAGTGCGTTGGACGGCACTTCGCACATCATGATGATCTTCAGGCCGTTCTCGCCCTGCTTCAGGCCGTTCTGTTCCAGCACCTCGATGACCTTGCGGCCTTCTTCCAGGGTGCGCACGAACGGAATCATGACCCACAGGTTGTCCAGGCCCATTTCATTGCGCACGCGCAGCACGGCCTTGCACTCCAGCGCGAAAGCGGCCGAGAAGCTCGGGTCGACGTAACGGCTGGCGCCGCGGAAGCCGATCATCGGGTTCTCTTCGTGCGGCTCGTAGTTGCTGCCGCCGATCAGGTTGGCGTACTCGTTGGACTTGAAGTCCGACAGGCGCACGATCACCGCATTCGGTGCGACCGAGGCGGTGAGGGTGGCGATGCCTTCGGCCAGACGGTCCACGTAGAAGCTGACCGGATCACCGTAGCCGGCAATCTTCTCGTCGATCTTCTTCTTGGTCGCCGCGTCCTGGCGGTCGTATTCCAGCAGCGCGTTCGGGTGGATGCCGATGTGGCTGGCGATGATCATTTCCAGGCGGGCCAGGCCGATGCCGGCGTTCGGCAGCTGGCCGAAGTCGAAGGCACGTTCCGGGTTGGCCACGTTCATCATGATCTTCAGCGGTGCCGGCGGCATGTTGCCCAGATCGGTGGTGGTGCGCTCGAAGCCGAGCTTGCCTTCGTAGATGAAGCCGGTATCGCCTTCAGCGCAGCTGACGGTGACCAGCTGGCCATCTTCGATCACCTTGGTGGCGTTGCCCGAACCGACCACGGCCGGCACGCCCAGCTCGCGCGCGATGATCGCGGCGTGGCAGGTGCGGCCGCCACGGTTGGTGACGATGGCCGAGGCGCGCTTCATCACCGGTTCCCAGTCCGGGTCGGTCATGTCGGCAATCAGCACGTCGCCCGGCTGCACGCGGTTCATGTCGTCCAGGGTCTTGACCACGCGGGCCACGCCCGAGCCGATCTTGGCACCGACGGCGCGGCCTTCGGCCAGCACCTTGCCGCCCTTTTCGGTCAGCGCGAAGCGCTCGATCTGGGTGGCGTGGCTGCGCGACTTCACCGTTTCCGGGCGCGCCTGCACGATGAACAGCTTGCCGCTGACACCGTCCTTGGCCCACTCAATGTCCATCGGGCGGCCGTAGTGCTTTTCGATCACCAGCGCCTGCTTGGACAGTTCCTGCACGTCTTCGTCGCTGATGGAGAAGGTGCTGCGCAGTTCGGTCGGGGTGTCCTCGATCCTGACGCGCTCACCCGGGACATCCGAATACACCATGCGGATCGCCTTGCTGCCGAGCGAGCGGCGCAGGATCGCCGGCTTGCCGGCCTGCAGGGTGGGCTTGTAGACGTAGTACTCGTCCGGGTTGACCGCGCCCTGCACGACCATTTCGCCCAGGCCGAACGAAGAGGTGACGAACACCACGTCGCGGAAGCCGGACTCGGTGTCCAGGGTGAACAGCACGCCGGAGGAACCGACGCCCGAACGCACCATCAGCTGCACGCCGGCGGACAGGAACACGTCTTCATGCTTGAAGCCGTGGTGCACGCGGTAGGCGATGGCGCGGTCGTTGTACAGCGAGGCGAACACTTCCTTGACCTTGTGCACGACGTCGTCGGCACCGGTGACATTGAGGAAGGTTTCCTGCTGGCCGGCGAAGGAGGCATCGGGCAGATCCTCGGCGGTGGCCGACGAGCGCACGGCCACGGCTACGTCGCCACCGCCGTTGTCGGCGCTCAGTTTGGCGTAGGCGGTGCGGATGTCCTGGTCCAGCTGCGGCTGCAGCGGGGCATCGATCACCCAGGTGCGGATTTCCTTGCCGGCGGCGGTCAGCGCGGTGACGTCCTCGACGTCCAGCGTGGCCAGCTTGTCGAAGATGCGCTTGGACAGGTCGTTGTGCGCGATGAAGTCCTTGAAGGCTTCAGCGGTGGTGGCATAACCGCCCGGCACCGAAACGCCCAGACCGGCCAGGTTGCCGATCATCTCGCCCAGCGACGAATTCTTGCCGCCTACGCGGGCCAGATCGGCCAGACGCAGTTCGTGCAACCACAGGATGTTCTCGTTCAAGCGCGATGCTCCGTTTGGCCATCGCCCGAGGCGGGCTGAGTGGCCGCGTCCGTAGGAAGAAGCCGATATGATGCCGGGCAGAGCACCGTCGGCACAAGCTTGTGCTGGCGGCCTTTTTAAGCTTCGTAGGGGGTAAAAGCGCGCATGTCGACCATCCGTCCGGTGTTCTACGTTTCCGATGGAACCGGTATCACCGCTGAAACCATTGGGCATAGCCTGCTGACCCAGTTCTCCGGGTTCAGCTTCATTACCGACCGGATGTCGTTTGTCGATGACCCCGAAAAGGCGCGTGAAGCCTGCGCCCGGATCCAGGCGGCGGGGGAGCGCTACCAGGTCCGGCCGATCGTGGTGAACTCCTGCGTGGACCAGAGCCTGAGCCTGATCCTGGCCGACAGCGGGGCGCTGATGCTGGATGTGTTCGCGCCGTTCATCGAGCCACTGGAGCGTGAACTGGCCAGCCCGCGCCTGGCCCGGGTCGGTCAGGCCCATGGCATGGTCGATTTCGACACCTACCACCGCCGCATCAATGCGATGAACTTCGCTCTGACCCACGATGACGGCATCGCGGTGAACTACGACGACGCCGACGTGATCCTGGTGGCGGTGTCGCGCGCCGGCAAGACGCCGACCTGCATCTACCTGGCCCTGCATTACGGGGTGCGTGCGGCCAACTACCCGCTGACCGACGAGGACCTGGAAAGCGACCGCCTGCCGCCGCGCTTGCGCAACTACCGGCGCAAGCTGTTCGGCCTGACCATCGACCCGGACCGCCTGCAGCAGATCCGCCAGGAGCGCCGCCCGAACTCGCGCTACGCCAACCTGGACACCTGCAAGCGCGAGGTGGCCGCGGCCGAGGTGATGTTCCAGATGGAGCGGATTCCGACCCTGAGCACCACCCACACCTCGATCGAGGAGATCTCCAGCAAGGTGCTGGGCACGCTGGGGCTGCAGCGCGAGCTGTATTGATCCTTTCGGGGGTCGTGGGGCTGCCGGCCAGCGGCCGGCACTACCATTGGATGCTGCGCCCTGTAGAGCCGGCCGCTGGCCGGCTGATCGCAACACCTCCGGGGTTGGCTTGCGCATGCGCGCCCCCACGTTGAAGCACCAACGTGTAGGATCGACCCATGGCCCGAGCCTTGCCCCGCACCAATCGCATTCCCCGCCTGAGCCGGTTGAGCTGGCTCATGGGGCTGTACGCGGAAAACTACCGGCACCTGGTGCGCCTGTTCGAACCGGCCGGATTGGCGGCGGGCAGCTACATTTCCTCGATCGGCGACGGTCTGGACGTGCGCCTGGACGTCATCGAATGCCATCGCTATACGGTGGAACTGCGCCTGACCTACGACCTGGCCGACCCGGTCACCGGCGAGCCGGATCCTTCGGCCTATGTGCGGCTGTACCGTGACGCGCGCCAGGCCGAGACCACCCATTGCTATGTGGGCCGCCGCTGGCAGGACACAATGGGCCTGTACCCGCCGCCGGCCGAGCTGATCAGCCACCGCATGCGGATGAACACCTTCCTCGGCAAGTGGCTGGAATACCTGGCCGAGCGCGGCCACGGCGTGGCCACCCTGCGCCGCGACCCCGATGGCGCGGGCACACCTGCCGAACGCCGCCTGTCGCTGGTGCGCTGATCGGCCATAATCGACGGCTGACCTGCTGCTGGATGCTGCCCCATGCCGTATACCCCGATCGTCGCCACCCTGGGCTATGTGCTCTCGCCCGATCGTCGCCAGGTGCTGATGATCCACCGCAACACCCGCCCCGGTGACCATCATCTGGGCAAGTACAACGGCCTGGGCGGCAAGATCGAAGCGGACGAGGACGTGGCCGCCAGCATGCGCCGCGAGATCCAGGAAGAAGCCGGGATCGACTGCACGGGCATGCGCCTGCGCGGCACCCTCAGCTGGCCGGGCTTCGGCAAGCACGGCGAGGACTGGCTGGGCTTCGTGTTCGTCATCGATACCTTCGAAGGCAGCCCGCACGGCGGCAACCATGAAGGCACCCTGGAGTGGGTGGACCTGGACAAGCTGGACACGCTGCCGATGTGGGAGGGGGATCGCAACTTTCTGCCGCTGGTGTTCGACGCCGACCCGCGGCCGTTCCATGGGGTGATGCCGTACAAGGACGGCCGCATGGTCAGCTGGTCCTACAGCCGGCTGTGACCCGACGAAACGGCTGGGTGCCAACGACAAATCGGCTGGGTGCCAACGACGAAACGGGTGGGTGCCAACCTTGGTTGGCACGCTCTTCCGGCAAATTAATACCCGGGGAATATTGACGCGAACAAATTACCCGGGCAATATTTGCGCATCGCCCCCGATGCCATCGCCATGCCCGCGTCCGCACTTCCCCCCTTCAGCTGTTTCGACGGCCATCGCCTGGTCGCCTCCGGGTCCCTGACAGTGGCCGCGCTGGCACTGAAGCAGCTGCGCGCCGACCACGCCGCCGGCCCGCTGCTGGTATTCGACAACGCCACCGGCCGCACCCGTGATTTCGACACGCGCGGCAGCGATGCCGAACTGTTGGCGCGGCTGGCCGACGCCTTTGCAACGGCTGCGGAGGCCGATGCCGGAACCGCTCCGGAAGACGCGCCTGTTGCCCCGCGTGGCCGGGGCCGCCCGAAGCTGGGCGTGGTGGCCCGTGAAGTGACCTTGCTGCCACGCCATTGGGCGTGGCTGGCCGAGCAGCCCGGCGGGGCCTCGGTGGCATTGCGAAAACTGGTGGAGGCGGCCAGCCGGGCCGGTGCCGACAAGGACCGCCGGCGCCGCGACGCCGAGCGTGCCTATCACTTCCTGCAGACCATCGCCGGTGACCTGCCGGGCTTCGAGGAGGCCATCCGCCTGCTGTTCGCACACGACCGCGCAGGCCTGGAAGCGGCGTTGCGCCGCTGGCCCGAGGACGTGCGCCACCACGCGCTGTGCCTGGCCTTCGACGAACACGTAGACAGCGCCGACGGCTGAGCCAACACGCGGTCGTTGAGCGACCGCGCTCTCTGATCGCGGGCCAAGGCCCGCTTCCCCTGTGCTTGCCTTGCTGGCGGAAACGCCGGGCAGGGCAGCGCCTTGCCCCGAGAAAACCCATGAACACGCCTGCAGCTGCCACCGCCTCGGCCGCGCCACCGCTGTGGCGCACCTATCTGACCCTGCTGCTGCCGATGCTGCTGACCAATGCATTGCAGCTGGCCACCGGCACGCTGGACAACATCTACCTGGGCCATCTGCTTGGTACCCAGGCAGTGGCGGCGGCCGCTGCGTTCTTCCCGGTCTTCTTCCTGCTGCTGGCCCTGGTGATGGGGCTGGCGACCGGTGCGATGGTGATGATCGGCCAGGCCTGGGGCGCGGGCCGCCCGCAGCAGGCGCGCGCCATTGCCGGAAGTGCGGTGGCTCTGGTGCTGGTGCTGTCGGTGCTGGTGATGACCATGGGTGGTGGCTTCGCGCCTCAGTTGCTGGTGGCCCTCGGCACGCCCGCGCCGATCCTTGGCGAATCGGTCGTCTATGCGCGCGTCCTGCTGCTGGCGGCACCGGTGTTCTTCCTGCTGTGGCTGGCCACGGCGGTCAGCCGTGCGGTGGGCGATGCGAAAACGCCGCTGCATGCGCTGTTGCTGGCGACGCTGGTCGGCCTGCTGTGCACGCCGCTGCTGATCCTGGGCGGGGCCGGTCTGCCGCGGCTGGGCTCGGCCAGTGCGGCCGTCTCGGCGGCGCTGGCCTCGCTGCTGGCCCTGCTCTGGCTGATGTGGCGCTGGCAGCGGATGGGGCACCCGTTGGCACCAGGGCGCGAAGTGCTGCGTGCGATCCGCTTCGATGGAGCACTGATCCGTTCGATGTTGCGTATCGGCGTGCCGTCCTCGCTGCAGATGCTCAGTCTGGCCGTGGCCGAGATCGTGCTGCTGGGCTGGATCAATCGCTACGGATATACCGCCACGGCGGCCTACGGCGCGGTCAACCAGTTGATGAGCTGGGTGCAGCTGCCGGCGATGTCGCTGGGCATCACCGCCACCGTCCTCGCTGCGCATGCGATGGGGGCGGGGCGTACGGCACGGCTGCCGGCCATCGCCCGCACCGGCGTGCTGCTCGGCGGCGCGATGCTGGCGGTGGTGGTGCTGCTGGTGATGGCGCTGGCGCCCTGGCTGAGCGGCCTGATCCTGGCGGCCACGGACGTGCGCGAACTGGCCACGCAGCAGTTGCGCACGGTGGTGTGGGGGGTGTTGGCGATGGGCGGCAGTGCGGTGCTGGTTGGCGTGATGCGGGGCAGTGGCACGGTGCTGTTGCCGGCATTGCTGGGCATGGTTGCCGTGTTGCTGCTGGAGCTGCCGCTGGCGATGTGGCTGCAGGCGCGGCACGGGCTGACCGGCCTGTGGTGGGCGTGGCCGCTGGGGCTGATGGCGATGCTGGTGATGCAGGTGATCTGTTTCGCCCGGTGGCGCGGCCGGTTGCCGGCAGCGGCCTGACCGCCGCGCTCTGCGGGGCAGCCGGCCAGCGGCCGGCACTACCGAATGGGTGGGCCGGGATACGCCTTTGGTAGTGCCGGCCGCTGGCCGGCAAAGCCGCAAGGCCGGTCAGGTTCAGCGCCGATGTGCCAGCAGCAGGTGGAAATGCTTCTCGCGCATCTGTCCGTCATTGCTCGACGCGGTTTCCCGGTGGCTGCGCCAGGCCGAGACGTTGAATCCCGACACGCGCAGGGCCAGCTCCACTGCATCCAGTTCATGCAACTGGAAATCGGCCGAAAACGGCAGGCTGCGCATGAAGGCCGCATCGCCGAACGCCAGGCACAGCCGGCCTCCGCGGCGCAATACGCGAGCCAGCTCGTCCAGCACCGGGGCCAGGTTGGGCCAGAAGTACAGGGTGTTGACCGCCAGTGCGGCATCCATGGAGGCCTCGTCCACCGGCAGCGCATGGGCATCGCCAAGCCGCATCGCCGCCCGGCCGCCGAGGCCGGCACTGACCAGCCGTTGGTTGCCGGCCTCGACCATGGCGGCGGACAGTTCAATGCCCAGGTACTGGCTTGCTGACGCCTGCAGCAGCTGCGGCGCGAAGGCCGCATTGCCGGGGCCGATCTCCAGAATGCGTTCGCCGGCCGCCACCGCCAGCAGCCCGATCGCGGCCTGGTTCAGTGCGCCGTTGCTGCGGTTCATCGAATCGGCCACTGCCAGTGCAGCGTCGCCATGCGGCCGTCGCAGCTGCGCGGCCAGGGTGGAAGCATCCAGCATCATCATCGTCCGTCACAAGGAATCGGACGTGGCGGCGGCGGGTCCGCCGACGACCATAGCGCCGTCCTGGCGGCTTGGGAAGTAGGTAAGCCCCGTTGCCGGGTGATCAGGAAATGTCCAGAGTCGCAGTCGGTGAGATCTGGTTGTCCACAGGGGGTGTGGATTACGCGTGGGCAACTTTGTGGATAAGCCGCGACAGGCGCCACCCCCCTAGGCTGTCAAGATGGGTGGCGAAAAATTCACCGCTGGTGATGAGGAGTGAGGGCGCGGTGAAGGCGACGCCGTGCCGGTGCTGTCGCCAGCGGCGGCGCTCGCGGTAACCTGTGGGCCTTGATGCTCCGTGAGACCCCATGAAACGTCACTTCTCGATGCTGCGCGAATTCCAGCTGGCGGACTGGTTCACCCTGGCCAATGCCTTCTGCGGCACCGGTGCGGTGTTTGCCGCGATGCGCTTCCTGCAGGACGGGGAGCGCGGCTACCTGCTGTTCGGCATGGCGTTGATCCCGCTGGCCTTCATCTTCGACGCACTGGACGGGCGCATCGCACGCTGGCGCAAGTCCAGCTCCACCCTCGGGCGGGAGCTGGATTCGCTGTCCGATGTCATCTCCTTCGGTGTGGCTCCGGCGGCGCTGGCCTATGCCTGCGGCATGCAGGGCGGCTGGGACTGGCTGGTGCTGAGCTACTTCGTCTGCTGCGGTGTCAGCCGCCTGGCGCGCTACAACGTCACGGCCGAGGCGCTGGCCGGCGACGAGGGCAAGGTCAAGTACTTCGAGGGCACGCCGATTCCGACCAGCCTGGTGCTGGTGATCGTGCTGGCCATCGCCGCCGGTACCGATGCCATCGGCCAGGACATCTGGTTCGGCCAGTGGCAGATCGGGCCGTGGCAGCTGCATCCGATGGTGCTGCTGTTCGCGCTGTCCGGGTCGTTGATGATCAGCAAGACCCTGCGTATTCCCAAGCCATGAACCTGCTCTGCGGAGGCCTGCGATGACCAGCTCGGCCCACGACGCCGGCAGCAGAGATTTCGAGACCCTGGCCCGGCAGTATTTCGGTGCCTGGGGCGATGCACTGCGCCATGCGACCACGGCCGGCGCGCCGGGCGGCGGCGACCCCGGCAGCTGGCAGCGGCTGTTTGACGGCTGGGCCCAGTTGTTGCCGGAACAGGGGCAGGGCGCACCGGAAGATGCGGTGCGCCGCTTCCGCGAGCAGGCCGGCAGCTGGTACGGCACGATGCAGGAGGTGGCCGCGCGCTTCGCCGGCCGCGATGCCAGCAGTGCCGAGGTGGCGCAGGCCTGGCGTGAGGCGGTACAGGGGCAGGGCGAGGGCATGCTGCAGTGGATGCTGCAGGGCGCCCGCGGCAGTACCCAGGCCGGTGCCGCCGTGCCCGAATTCGCCGCATGGCTGCAGCAGTTCCAGCTGCAGGCCGGCCCGTGGCTGCAGAGTCCGGCATTCGGCCCCGGTCGCGAGCACCAGGCACGTTGGCAGGCATTGCTGCGTGCGCAGGAGGACTACCAGCAGCATTCGCGCGCCTACGTCGACCAGATCAAGCAGGTGCTGGAGCAGGCCTTTGCCCTGTTCGAACAGCGCCTGGCCCAGCACGAGCAGCCCGGCAGCCAGCTGACCAGCGCTCGTGCGATGTTCGATCTGTGGATCGAGGTGGCCGAAGAGGCCTACGCCAAGGTTGCCCTTTCCGAGCCGTTCCAGCAGGTCTACGCCGCATTGGGCAACGCCCAGATGCGCCTGCGCGCCGGCCTGCAGCGCGAGGTTGAACAGATGAGTGAACGCATCGGCCTGCCGACCCGCAGCGAGATGGACACGGCCCATCGCCGCATCGCCGAGCTGGAGCGCAGCCTTCGCCGCCTGCAGGCACAGGTGGCGGCGCTGGCCGGTACCGCCGCCGTGGATCCGGCGGCGCAGCCGGCACCGGCGAAGGTGAAGCCCGGCGCGCGCAAGGCCGCGAGCCAGGCCGCACCGGCAAAGAAGACCTCCGCGAAGAAGAGCGCGGCGAAAAAGGCGCCGGCGAAGAAGCCGGTCCCCGCTGTTTCCGCGCGGGCCCGCAACCGATGAAAGGCCCGTTGGGCTTCAACGCCGATGATCTGATGCAGGAAACCCTGGCCATGCAGCGCAAGCTGATGGAAGGGCTGAAGCTGCTGCCGCAGGTGGAGGACGTGGACTATGGCGTGACCGCCCGCGAGGAAGTCTGGCGCGATGGCAAGGTGGTTCTATACCGCTTTGTCGGTGAGCAGGCGCCGACCCGGCGCACGCCGCTGCTGATCGTCTACGCGCTGGTCAACCGGCCGTACATGGTGGACCTGCAGGCCGATCGTTCGCTGGTGCAGAAGCTGCTGGCGCTGGGCCAGGACGTCTACGTGCTGGACTGGGGCTACCCGGACCGCTCCGAGCGTTTCCAGACCCTGGAGGATTACCTGCTGCGCTACATCGATGGCGCGGTGGACGCCTTGCGCGCACGCAGTGGCGGGCCGGTGGACCTGCTCGGCATCTGCCAGGGCGGTGTGTTCGCGCTGTGCTATGCCGCGCTGCGCCGGCACAAGCTGGGCAACCTGATCACCATGGTCACCCCGGTCGATTTCCAGACCGCCGACAACATGCTCTCGCACTGGGCACAGCAGGTGGACGTGGACCTGCTGGTGGATACGCTGGGCAACATCCCGGCCGACCTGATGAACGCCAGCTACCTGATGCTCAAGCCGTTCCGTTTGAACGTGCAGAAGTACGTCGGCCTGCTCGACATCCTCGATGACAAGGCGGCGCTGGAGGACTTTCTGCGCATGGAAAAGTGGATCTTCGATTCACCGGACCTGGCAGGCGAGGCGTTCCGTGACTTCATCAAGCAGTTCTATCAGGGCAACGGCCTGATGAAGGGTACGGTGCGGATCGGTGAGGAGACGGTGGATCTGTCGCAGGTGACCCTGCCGGTACTGAACATCTACGCTGAGCAGGATCACCTGGTGCCGCCCGATGCCTCGCGCGCCATGCGCGGTCGACTGGGCACGCAGGACTACACCGAGTCCAGTTTCCGCGGCGGCCACATCGGCATCTACGTGTCCGGCCGCGCGCAGCGCGAAGTCCCAGCCACCATCGATGGCTGGCTGAAGGCACGGGAAGCGTAGCGTCGAGCTTGCTCGACGGTCTCTGTTGCCTGGCCGCGCCCGGTTTCACCTGCCCACGTGAGATCAGGACTCCTCCGACTCAGGCTGTGCCGGCAGTGACAGCCCACCGGTATATGGCGTGTGCTCCACATACAGTGTGATTTCAGGCTGTCCTTCCATGAAATACCGTGGTACGCGGCGTGAGTAGGTGAAAGTCTTGGCATCCAGTGATTCCAGCCGTCGGCGCAGTGCTGGGCCGTGATCGGCGACGGTGATCTGATGGGTGCCGTCACCGGTAAAGAAGAAGTAGCCGCCGCCCCCATTGGTACGGCGTGAGGTGCCGTCTGCCGGATCGAAGTACTCGAACCGGTTGCTGCACGCATTCCAGAGCGATACGCCCACCACAGCCGGGTACTGGTCGACCAGGTTTCGCGTCCTGTCATCGCCTTCGTACACCGCCGTTGTAAGCCACGCTGTGCTGGAGAGCATGCGTGACGCGGCGCCCGCTTGCGGGCAGTCGGCGCCCCGGGCGTGGCTGGCGATGGAGGCCAGCAGGAGGCAAAGCGCATGTCGAGACATCGGACGTTCCTGTAGCTTCGGGAGAGTGCTTACAATCAACGAAGGCAAACAGGGAACGCCATGGAATCTGTCCGAAATCGAAGCCTCGCAGTCGCCTCAGCCGGCCTGCTCCTGGTGGCACCACTGGCCCACGCCGCCCCCGGACCACAGGCGCAGCGCGAGATCGCCCAGCTGATCGGTAGCCTGGACGGCTCGCAATGCCGGTTCCAGCGCAATGGCAGCTGGTACGACGGCAGCGATGCGCGCGCGCACCTGCAGCGCAAGTACGACTACCTGCTGAAGAAGAACCAGGTGGACAGCGCCGAGCAGTTCATCGAGCGTGCCGCCAGCCAGAGCAGCATGAGTGGCAAGCCCTACCGCATCCAGTGCCCCGGGCAGCCTGAACAGACGGCAGCGGCCTGGTTTGGCGCACGTCTGCATGCCCTGCGCCAACGCACGCCGTAGACACCGGGGCGATGTAGAGTCGAGCTTGCTCGACTGCTCTTTCCGTTATCCAGGAGACGCCGCCATGAACACCACGCCCAGGACGCTGTCGCGATCGCTCAACGACCGCATGATTGCCGGCGTGATCGGCGGCATCGCGCACCGCTTCGGTTGGAGCCCCACGTTGCTGCGGGTGATCTACGTGCTGGTCTCGGTGGCCTCGGCCGCGTTCCCGGGCATTCTGGTCTATCTGATCCTGTGGCTGTTGATCCCCAACGAGGCCGATTGAACGCCTCGCAACGACCGTGGCCGGTCTGGCTGCGCGCGCTGCAGGTGCTGGGCGCGGCCTGGACCCTGCCCAACACGCTGGCCGGACTGCTGGGTGGGCTGGTGGGCATGCTCGGCGGGGCGAGACCGCGCTGGAGCGGTGCCGACTGTGCTGTCGTTTTTGACCGGTGGCCATGGGGTCCTGGCGGTGCGATCACCTTGGGCAACGTGATCCTGCACACCGGGCACGACCTCGGCATGTCGTGCCGGACCTACGCCCACCAGGCAGGGTGGGGGGGGGAGCCGCTGATCCGCCTGGATGACCATGAGCGGGCGCACGTCTACCAGTATCTGGTGCTGGGGCCGTTGTACCTGCCGGTGTATCTGCTGTGTGGCGGGGTGAGTGCGCGCAATCCGTTCGAGCGCGCGGCCGATCATTACGCCCGGTATGGGCACGGCTGGTGGCCATAGATTCCAGCCAACGGCGCAGCCCCTCGTGGGTTGGTCGCGGAATGCGTTTCATGTGATCGGGCCGGGCGGGATGGGTTCGCGGGACACGCCGTAAACCCGTCCATGGGGGCTCGATGGCGCCATCCATGGCGCCAACGGTCCCGCGAACCCATCCCGCCCGACCGCTGACAGTTTCCGGTCGCGTCCAGCCACGGAAAAGAAAAAGAACAGCAGAAGCGGGTCGCGCGCTGCGCTTGCTCGTGTAGAGCCGAGCCTGCGCTCGGCTTCGTGGACTGGCCTGAAAGCAGCCGAGCGTGGGCTCGGCTCTACGAAAAGCGGCCAGTCCGGCAGTTTTTGCTTTTGATTTTCTTTTTTCTTCTCCGTGGGTGGAGGCAGGCATCAGGAATCTGTCAGCGGCCGGGAGGCTGGGTAGGGCGGGGTGTCCGCGGCATGGATGCCGCGGCCAAGCCCCCATGGATGGGTTCACGGCGTCCCCGGCCTGCCCACCCTCCCGGCCAGCCCACAGGAAACCGGCTTTCCGCGACCAACCCATCCACCCACGAGGGGCTGCGCCGTTGGCGGGAATCCCCTGCGGATTCGTTAGCCGGAAGTTAAGGATTCGTAAGCATTTTGCTGCGAATTCGCCGTCATCTGCATGCAACCGATCGTCATTAGGCTGCGTGACGTTCCAGTCAGGTTCGACGCGGTAAGCTCTCCCTCGATGGGCTCGCAGCATCGCTCATCGAGTGCAGTACGCAGTAGCAATTTGGAGGAATACATCACATGGCAATTGTTCTCTATGTCGGTGGTAGCAAGGATGGCGAGAAGGGCGTGGTGCCCTACGGCTTCAGCAAATCCCGCGCCGACACCGCGCTGGGGCCGGAGTTCTACACCGAGCGGTTCATGGAACTGCAGGGTGTCGGCAAGGTCCGCCTGATGGCCCTGGAAGGCATGCGTGACGAGATCGTCATGCAGCGGGCCGCCCGCCACTACCGCTGACCTTCGCAACACGCGGCAGGGCGCGCCCACCATCGCGCGCCCGCGCCGGCATCCCAGCCCCGGGCCCGTCCGAGCCCTCTCTCCGCCAGGATGCCGGCGTCCCCACCGGTTGCGCCGCTGAACCTCGCCCTCTGTCAATGCCTTGTTCGGCTGCGCCGCGGGTTGCCAGAATGGGGCCTTCCCGTAACGCGGCACAGACCTGAAGCAATGCACGACGCCAAGAACGCCCAGAGCGCGCTCGCCCAGCAGATCGCCCAGACCATCGCCGAGGAGATCGGTGCCCAGTCCGCCCAGGTACGTGCCGCCGTCGGCCTGCTCGACGAGGGCGCCAGCGTTCCGTTCATCGCGCGCTACCGCAAGGAAGTGACCGGTGGCCTGGATGACACCCAGCTGCGCAACCTGGAAGTGCGCCTGACCTACCTGCGCGAGCTGGAGGACCGCCGTGCGGCGGTGCTGGCCAGCATCGGCGAGCAGGGCAAGCTGAGCGACGAACTGCGCAACGACATCCTGGCCGCCGATACCAAGAGCCGGCTGGAAGACCTGTACCTGCCGTACAAGCCCAAGCGTCGCACCCGCGCGCAGATTGCCCGCGAGGCCGGGCTGGAGCCGCTGGCCGATGGTCTGCTGGCCGACCCGACGCAGGACCCGCAGGTTTTCGGCGCCACCTTCATCGACAGCGACAAGGGCGTGGCCGATACCAAGGCGGCGCTGGAAGGCGCGCGCGCGATCCTGATGGAGCGCTGGGGCGAAGACGCCGCGCTGGTCGGTGAACTGCGCACCTGGCTGGGCGAGACCGGCGTGATCCGTGCGCGCGTGGCCGAGGGCAAGGAAACCGAGGGCGCCAAGTACCGCGACTATTTCGAGCACGCCGAAGCGCTGGCGAAGATTCCCTCGCACCGGCTGCTGGCGTTGTTCCGCGCGCGCCGCGAAGAAATCCTGTTCCTGGAGCTGGACCCGGGCAGCGATGCCGAGGCCGGCCACCAGTACGCCGAAGGGCGCGTGGCGCGCCGGGCCGGCATCGCCGACCAGGGCCGCGCGGGCGACCGTTGGCTACTGGACGCGTGCCGCCTGACCTGGCGCGCCAAGCTGCACACGCACCTGCTGCTGGACCTGTTCAACCAGGCCCGCGAAAAGGCCGAAGCCGAGGCCATCGCGGTGTTCGGCGACAACCTGAAGGATCTGCTGCTGGCCGCGCCGGCGGGCCCTAAGACCGTACTGGGGTTGGACCCGGGCATCCGCACCGGCTGCAAGATCGCGGTGGTCGACGCCACCGGCAAGCTGGTGGCTACCGACACCATCTACCCGCACGAGCCCCGGCGCCAATGGGACCAGTCACTGCAGACCCTCAAGCAGTTGTGCGCGAAATACAACGTGGAGCTGATCGCGATCGGCAACGGCACCGCCAGCCGTGAGACCGACAAGCTGGCCGGTGAAGCGATCAAGGCCGCGGCCAACCCGAAGCTGCAGAAGGTGGTGGTCAGCGAGGCCGGTGCCTCGGTGTACTCGGCTTCCGAATTCGCGGCCAAGGAATTTCCGGGCCTGGACGTGTCGCTGCGCGGCGCGGTGTCGATCGCACGCCGGCTGCAGGATCCCCTGGCCGAGCTGGTCAAGATCGAGCCCAAGGCGATTGGCGTCGGCCAGTACCAGCACGATGTGGACCAGTACCGCCTGGCGCGGGCCCTGGACGCCCGCGTGGAGGACTGCGTGAACGCGGTGGGTGTGTACGTGAACACGGCTTCGGCCGCACTGCTGTCGCGCGTGTCCGGCCTGTCGGCCACGGTGGCCGAGAACATCGTGCGCCACCGCGATGACAACGGCCCGTTCAAGCGCCGCAAGGACCTGCTCAAGGTCGCGCGCCTGGGCGAAAAGACCTTCGAGCAGTGCGCCGGCTTCCTGCGCATCGCCGACGGTGAGCAGCCGCTGGATGCCTCGGCGGTGCACCCCGAAGCCTACCCGGTGGTCGAGCGCATCGTGGCCAGCACCGCACGCCCGATCAAGGCGCTGATCGGCGACGGCAGCTTCCTGCGCGGGCTGAAGGCCGAGCAGTTCACCGATGAATCCTTTGGCGTGCCGACCGTGCGCGACATCCTGAAGGAGCTGGAGAAGCCTGGCCGCGACCCGCGTCCGGAATTCAAGGCGGCACGCTTCGCCGAGGGCGTGGAGGACATCAAGGACCTGCGTGAGGGCATGGTGCTGGAAGGGGTGGTCAGCAATGTGGCCGCGTTCGGTGCCTTCGTCGACATCGGCGTGCACCAGGACGGCCTGATCCACATTTCTGCCCTGTCCGACACCTACGTGAAGGACCCGCGCGAGGTGGTCAAGGCCGGCGATATCGTCAAGGTGAAGGTGCTGGAGGTGGACGTGGCGCGCAAGCGCATCGCCCTGACCCGGCGCCTGGACGACACCCCCGGCCAGGCCACCAGCCGTCCCGGCAGCCGCGAGGAGCGCGGTCCGGGCCAGCCGCCACGCCGTGATGCGGCGGGACAGGGCCGTGGGCCCGGCCGCGGCCAGGGCACCGGCAACCGCGGCGGGCAGGCGGCGCCGCCGGCCAACAACGCCCTGGCCGAGGCGTTCGCGCGCGCCAAGCGCAGCTGAGGTTCGTGGCCCCCGTCACGCTTGATGTGTGGCGGGGGACTTGTCGGTTTTCCCCGTGATTGCGCACACTTGCGCAACAGGGGCGGCGTTTGGCCACCCCGCTGTCGCTGGGGAGGGCCATGACGCCAGCACGACCCGTCGTCTTCATTGGCGGCTGCAGCCTTTCGCTGCGGTCCGCGCCTGCCTGCGCCTGCGAGGCGCCCCGTTGATGGCGGGCCAGGGCAACAATGGCAACGGAATGCTGGAGCGACGCCTGCACGAGCTGGCCGAGGAGCGGCGCCGGCTGGCGATGATCATCGACGGCACCGCGGCCGGTACCTGGGAATGGAACGTGCAGACCGGGCAGATGCGGGTCAACGCGCGCTGGGCCGAAATCGTCGGATATCGGCTGGACGAGCTGGAGCCGGTCTGCCAGAAGACCTTCCTGAAGCTGGTCCATCCCGATGACATCGCCTTGTCCGATGCGGCGCTGGAAGACCACTTCGAAGGGCGCAGCGACAACTATGCCTGTCTGCTGCGCATGCGCCACCGCAATGGCCAATGGATCTGGATCCAGGACCGGGGCAGGGTGTTCGAATGGGATGGGCAGGGGCGGCCGCTGTGGATGGCCGGCGCGCATGCCGATGTGACCGAACTGCAGCAGGCCCGGCATGACGCGGCCGAGACCCGCCAGCGCCTGCAGGCCGTGGTCGATGCCTCCGACGAGGTGGCGGTGATCGCCACCGATACCGATGGCACCATCACCCTGTTCAATACCGGCGCAGAGCGGCTGCTGGGCTACAGCGCCGCTGAGGTGGTCGGCCAGCGCAGGCTCGATGCCTTCCACGACCCCCAGGAACTCAGCGCCTGGCTGCAACCGCAGGCCGCGGCCGACGGCACGCTTCCGGGCGTGTTCGAGGCGCTCAGCGCGCGCGCCGACGGCCAGACGTATTCACGGCAATGGACCCTGCTGCGCAAGGATGGCCAGTCGCGCCAGGTGCGGCTGTCGATCAGCCGCATGGACGGGGCTGACGGCCTGCGCATCGGCTACGTCGGCATGGCCATCGACATCACCGAGATCCTGCAGGCCCGCGCCGAAGCGCGCCTGTCGGCGGAGAAGTTCGCCGGCGCGTTCACGTCCGCCGCACTGGGCATGGCGCTGGTGTCGCTGGAAGGGCGCTGGCTGGACGTCAACGACGCGCTGTGCCGGATCCTTGGCTATCCGCGCGAGGAACTGCTGCAGGTCGATTTCCAGCGGCTGACCCATGCCGATGACCTGCAGGCCGATCTGGCCCTGGTGCAGGACCTGCTGGCGGGCCGGCGCAGCCACTACCATCTGGAAAAGCGCTACCTGGACCGCGATGGCCGCACCATCTGGGCGCGCCTGTCGGTCTCGCTGGTGCGCAACGAGCATGGCGAACCGCTGCATTTCGTCTCGCAGATCCAGGACATCACCGCCCAGCGCAGCAGCGAGCAGCGCCTGTTCGAGAGCGAGCAGCGCAGCCGCATCACCCTGGATGCGGTGGCCGACCTGGTGCTCAGCGTCAACCTTGATGGTCGCATCGACTACGCCAATGCGGCGGCGGTGCGCACCCTGGCCGGCGATGGCGCCTTGTCGCTGGCCGGGCACAAGGTGCAGGACGTGCTGTCGCTGACCACCGAATATGCGCCCGGCTCGGTGCTGGACGTATCGGTGCTGCTGGACCCGGAAAGCAACGCCGTGGACCTGCATGCCGATCTGCTGCTGCGGCTGGGCAGCGCCACGGTGCCGGCGGATCTGACCCGTGCCTGGCTGCGCGACGATGAAGGCCATGTGCGCGGCGCGGTGTGGGTGCTGCGCGATGACACCCAGCAGCGCGCACGCCAGCGCGAAGCCCGCCACCTGGCCGAGATCGACCCGCTGACCGAACTGAGCAACCGCCGTGGCTTCGAAGTGCACCTGCAGCAGGCGATCACCCGCGTTGAACGGACCGGACAGGCCGCGTCGCTGATGTATATCGACCTGGACCGCTTCAAGCCGGTGAACGACACCTGGGGACACCTGGCCGGCGATGCCGTGTTGTGGGCGGTGGCCAGCGTGCTGCGGCACGGCGTGCGTGATTCGGACGTGGTGGCACGACTGGGCGGCGATGAGTTCGCGGTGATCCTGTCCGGCTGCACGCCGCGCCGCGCTGCCCGCATCGGTGGCGAACTGCTGCACACGCTGGCGTCGCTGTCCATTCCCTGGGACCAGCACCGGCTGCGGGTCGGTGCCAGCATCGGCATTGCGCCGTTGGCCGGCGGCATGAGCGTGGACCAGGCGGTGGCCGCCGCCGATGCCCAGTGCTACCGGGCCAAGGCGATGGGCCGCAACAACGTGCAGGTGCAGGGCGAACTGTCCGACCTGCCGGGCGAGGACGGTGAGGCCGGCTGAACCGGCCTGCACCGCCGGTGCGGATGAAGGATGTTTCATTTGCCCGCGTCGGCCGATTTGGCGAGCATGGGCGAGCCTGGACTTCAGCGGTGCCCATGTCGCGCGTATTGACCATCGAGGATGATGTCATCACCGCCCAGGAAATCCTGGCCGAACTGGCCAGCCATGGCCTGCAGGTGGACTGGGTGGCCGACGGCCGCGAAGGCCTGGTGCGGGCGGCCAGCGGTGACTATGACGCGATCACGCTGGATCGCATGCTGCCCGGCCTGGATGGCCTGGCCATCGTCACCACGCTGCGCCGGATCGGCATCGATACGCCGGTGTTGATGCTCAGTGCGCTGTCCGATGTCGACGAGCGCGTGCGTGGCCTGCGCGCCGGCGGCGACGACTACCTGACCAAGCCGTTCGCTTCGGATGAGATGGCCGCGCGGGTGGAAGTGCTGCTGCGCCGGCGCCAACGCTCGGCCGGCAACGAGACCGTGCTGCGGGTGGGCGACCTGCAGCTGGACCTGCTGGCGCGCACCGCCCATCGCGGCGGGCGCAGCCTGAGCCTGCTGCCGACCGAGTTCAAGCTGCTGGAGTACCTGATGCGCAATGCCGGCCAGGTGCTGACCCGGATGATGCTGTTCGAGGAAGTGTGGGGCTATCACTTCGACCCCGGTACCAACCTGATCGATGTCCATATCGGTCGCCTGCGGCGCAAGCTGGACCACCCTGATGCGCCGCCGCTGATCCGTACCGTGCGCGGTAGCGGCTATGTCCTCAGCGAAACTGTCTGACGGCTGGCGCTCGTCCAGCAGTCGCCTGCTGGGCCTGTACAGCCTGCTGTTCGTGGCCTGGTCCTGCGCATTGCTGGGCGTGCTGTACTGGCGGGTGTCGCTGTACCTGGACGAGCTGGCACAGTCTGCCGTGCTGCAGCGCGCGCACCTGTTCGAGCACTTCACCGGTGACGGGTTGACCGCAGCGCTGCGCGAGAACCGACGCTACGACCTGCATGGCATTGATGCCTACGGGCTGTTCACGCCCGAGGGCAAGCCGCTTGCCGGCATGCTGAAGTCGCTGCCCGCACAGCTGCCGCCGGATGGCAGCGCGCACCCGGTGTCGGGGCTGCCGATCAACGATGCCTACGCCCGCGGCAAGCGCGGTTTCGGCGTGGCCATGCCGACCCGCGACGGCCGCATCCTGGTGCTGGTGCGCTACAGCGGGCCGTTGAACCAGGTCAACCATCTGATCCTCGATGCACTGTTGTGGGGCGTGTCGCTGACCCTGCTGCCCGGCCTGCTGGGCTGGCACCTGCTGCGGCAGCGGCCGCTGCGGCGCATCCAGGCCATCGAGCAGGCCACCGCCCGCATCGTGGCCGGCGACCTGGGCCGGCGTCTGCCGCTGTCCAACCGTCGCGATGAGCTGGACATGCTGGCGGCCATCGTCAACGCCATGCTCGACCGCATCGAACAGCTGATGACCGAGGTCAAGGGCGTGTGTGACAACATCGCCCATGACCTGCGCACGCCGCTGACGCGCGTTCGTGCGCAGCTGTACCGCATGCGCCAGCAGGTGGCCGATGGTGATCCGCAGTCACTGGCGCTGGAGCAGGTGCTGGAGGAGACCGACACCCTGATGGCGCGCTTCCGCGCGCTGCTGAGGATTTCCGAACTGGAAGACCATCAGCGCCGTTCCGGTTTCAGCACGCTGGCGCCGGACGCGCTGCTGCAGGAGATCCACGCCTTCTATGCGCCGCTGGCGGAAGAGAAGGGGCAGCTGTTGCTGCTTGAGCTGGCCGCCGATCTGCCGGGCGTGATCGGTGACCGCGGCCTGTTGTTCGAAGCGATCGGCAATCTGCTCGACAACGCGATCCGGTTCGCACCGGAAGGCGGCCGTGTGCAGCTTTCGGCGCGGGTGGAGCAGGGCGTTACCTGCGTCGTGGTGGAGGATTCCGGGCCGGGCATTGCCGAGGCCGAGCGCAGCCTGGTGTTCCAGCGTTTCCATCGTGCGGAGGCCAGCAAGGGCGGTGGCTTCGGGCTGGGGCTGTCGATCGTGGCGGCGATTGCCGGGCTGCATGGATTCCGCCTGCAGGCGGGGGAGTCGACGCTGGGCGGCGCGCGGTTCAGCCTGCTGTGCCGGCCGCAGGTGCTGTAGGGAGTGGCTTTTGCAGGGCTTGCAGCCCTGCACCTGCTGCAATCAAACTCAACGTCAAAGGCAGAAGCTTGCATTCCGTGCGGGGCTGGGCAGTGTCGGATTGCGGGGACGCCGCAAGTACGTCCCTGTAGGCTTGGCAGCCGCATCCATGCGGCTGACACCCCGCAATCCGACACCGCCCCGCCTCTGACAGATTCCCGCGATCTGTCGGAACATCCATTGGGCGCTGACCCCATTCCTGATTTTCGATATCTGATGGATTTCATCCACGCATGGCGTGGATCTATTGGCCACCGGCAAACTGTCAGAAGCGAGGCGGTGTGGCTGGGCAGGACCGTTGGCGCCATGGATGGCGCCATCGAGCCCCCAAGGACGGGTTTACGGCGTGTCCTGCCCAGCCACACCGCCTCGCGATTCCCAGGAAGCTGCTTCTGCTTCGGCCGTTGCTGTGGCTTGAAGGCTTCGGCGGGTGCAGGGCGCCGCCCTGCCGAACCCACCCCTTTCATGAAATATGTTTCATCCGCGGCACAGCATTGTTTTAGCTGCCAGCGCCGATACTTGCCGGCCTGCGCTGCCCACGGTGGGCAGTGGCACCGCTGGAGAGCCGCATGCTCGGGTTGGTCAGGACCGCGCTCAACAAGCCTTACACCTTCATGGTGATGGCCATTTTCATCTGCATCGTCGGTCCGCTCAGCGCACTGCGCACCCCCACCGATGTGTTTCCCGATATCGGCATCCCGGTCATCGCGGTGGTCTGGCAGTACACCGGCCTGTCGCCGGATGCGATGGCCGGTCGCGTGGTCTCTCCTTACGAGCGCGCGCTGAGCACCACCGTCAACGACATCGAGCACATCGAGTCGCAGTCGCTGGCCGGCATGGGCGTAGTCAAGGTGTTCTTCCAGCCGGGCGTTGACATCCGCACCGCCAATGCACAGATCACCGCCATCTCGCAGACCATCGTCAAGCAGATGCCGGCCGGCATGACGCCGCCGCTGATCCTCAACTACAGCGCCTCCACCGTGCCGGTGCTGCAGATGGCGTTCTCCAGCCCGACGCTGGGCGAATCGCAGATCCGCGATCTGGCACAGAACACCGTGCGGCCGCCGCTTACTTCGATTCCCGGGCTGGCCATTCCCGCGCCGTACGGCGGCAAGCAGCGCCAGATCACCCTCGATCTGGACCCGCAGGCGATGGCGGCCAAGGGATTGTCGGCGCAGGACGTGGGCAATGCGCTGGCCGCGCAGAACCAGATCACCCCGGTCGGCACTGCCAAGCTGGGCAGCAGCGAGTTCACCGTGCTGCTCAACAACAGCCCCAGCGAGATCGAGGCGCTGAACGATCTGCCGATCCGCACCGTCAACGGTGCGGTGGTCACCATTGGCCAGGTGGCCCACGTCCGTGATGGCGCGCCGCCGCAGACCAACATCGTGCGCGTCAATGGCGGGCACTCGGTGCTGATGGCCGCCCTGAAGAACGGCGATGCCTCCACGCTCACCCTGGTCAGCCGCATCCGCGGCATGCTGCCGCAGATCGGCGAAACGCTGCCGCCGTCGCTGAAGATCTCGCTGCTGGGGGATGCCTCCACCTTCGTGCGCGAATCGATCAGCAGCGTCGCCCGCGAAGGCATCATCGCCGCGCTGCTGACCAGCGTGATGATCCTGGTGTTCCTCGGCAGCTGGCGCTCGACAGTGATCATCGCCGCGTCGATCCCGCTGGCGGTGCTGTCGGCCATCGCGCTGCTGTCGGCGGCGGGGCAGACGCTGAACGTGATGACGCTGGGCGGCCTGGCACTGGCGGTGGGCATCCTCGTCGACGATGCCACGGTCACCATCGAGAACGTCAACTGGCACCTGGAGCAGGGCAAGGGCGTGCGCGAGGCGATTCTGGACGGCGCCGCGCAGATCGTCGGCCCGGCATTCGTGTCGCTGCTGTGCATCTGCATCGTGTTCGTGCCGATGTTCCTGCTCGATGGCATTGCCGGCTACCTGTTCCGGCCGATGGCACTGGCGGTGATCTTCGCCATGGCCAGCTCGTTCGTGCTCTCGCGCACGCTGGTGCCGACGATGGCGCTGTATCTGTTGAAACCGCATCGGGTGGAGGCAGGCGCCGGTCATCATCCCGAAGATGCCTTCCTCAACCATCACGAAGGTGACCATCCGCAGCCCCGGCGCGCGCGCCTCACCGCCACGCTGGTGCGCTGGCAGCAGCGCTTCGAAGCCGGTTTCTCCGCCACCCGTGACCGCTACCACGCGCTGCTGGGCCTGGCGCTGGCCCATCGCGGGCGCTTCCTGGTCGGCTTCATGGCCTGCGTGCTGCTGTCCTTCGCGCTGCTGCCGACGCTGGGCCAGGACTTCTTCCCGGCCACCGAGGCCAGCGCATTGTCGCTGCACGTGCGCCTGCCGCTGGGCACGCGCATCGAGGAAACCGCTGCGGCCTTCGACCGCATCGAAGCGCGCATCCGCCAGGAGATCCCGCCGCACGAGATCGATGCCATCGTCGACAACCTTGGCCTGCCGATGACCGGCATCAACATGGCCTACAGCGCCAGTGGCACCATCGGTCCACAGGATGGTGACATCCAGGTCTCGCTGAAGCCGGGTCATGCTGATGCGGCAGCCTACGAGAAGCACCTTCGCGAAGTGCTGCCGGCCGCGTTCCCGGGTGCCAGCTTCGCCTTCCTGCCGGCCGACACCAGCAGCCAGATCCTCAACTTCGGTTCACCGGCGCCGCTGGATATCCGCATCGCCGGGCCGGACGCAGCCGGCAACCGTGCCTATGCGCAGGAACTGCAGCGCCGCCTGCGCCACGTGCCGGGGCTGGTCGACCTGCGCCTGCAGCAGCCCGACGGCTATCCCACCTTGAAGGTGGACGTTGATCGCCTGCGCGCCAATGGCCTGGGCATCACCGAACGCGACGTCACCAACAGCATGGTGGCCTCGCTGGCCGGCAGTGGCCAGGTGGCCCCCACGTTCTGGCTGAGCCCGAAGAACGGCATCTCCTACGGCGTGGTCGCGGCGACGCCGCAGTACCGCATGGACAGCCTGGCCGCACTTCAGGCGTTGCCGGTGACCGGCAGCGGTGGCGTGCCGCAGGTGCTGGGCGGACTGGCCGACATCCAGCGCGGTTCCAGCTCGGCGGTGGTGACCCACTACAACGTGCAGCCCACGCTGGACCTGTTTGCCAGCGTGCAGGGCCGCGACCTGGGCGCGGTGGCGGCCGACGTGCAGCAGGTCATCGACGGCATGGCCGGCCAGCGTCCGCGCGGCACCGAGGTTGGCCTGCACGGGCAGATCGACGCGCTGCATGTGGCCTTCACCGGACTTGGCTACGGCCTGCTGGCCGCGATCGTGCTGATCTACCTGCTGATCGTCATCAACTTCCAGTCCTGGACCGACCCGTTCGTGATCATCACCGCGTTGCCGGCCGGGCTGGCCGGGGTGGTCTGGATGCTGTTCCTGACCCATACCACGCTGTCGGTGCCGGCGCTGACCGGCGCCATCCTGTGCATGGGCGTGGCCACGGCCAATTCGATCCTGGTGGTCAGCTTCTGCCGTGAGCGCCTGGCCGAACACGGTGATGCCGCCAAGGCCGCACTGGAGGCAGGTTTCACCCGCTTCCGCCCGGTCTGCATGACGGCGCTGGCGATGATCCTGGGCATGTTGCCGACCGCACTGTCCACCGAGCAGAACGCGCCGCTGGGTCGTGCAGTGATCGGTGGCCTGCTGCTGGCAACCTGCGCCACGCTGATCTTCGTGCCCGTGGTGTTCGCGCTGGCCCATTCCCGTAAAACCCGTACGGCTCCTGTTGGAGAACCCCTGCATGTCTGAGTCTTCGCTGCCGCAGCGTTCGCTGCGCCGTCCTTTGCTCCTGGCCGCCGCTGTGGCGGTGATGCTGGTGGCCGCCGGCCTCGGCCTGCGCGCACAGCAGGCGCACGCGGTGGTCGAGTGGACCGAGCGCCAGGCGGTTCCTTCGGTGCAGGTGGTCACTGCGGGCGAGCAGGGCGCTGCCGGTACCTTGACCCTGCCGGCGCACCTGAGCGCCTGGACCGAAGCGCCGATCCATGCCCGGGTGGGCGGCTACCTGAAATCCTGGAGTGCCGACATCGGTCAGCCGGTGAAGGCTGGCCAGGTGCTGGCGGTGATCGACAATCCGGAGCTGGATCAGCAGATCGCCCAGGCCCACGCCCATCTGTTGCAGGTGCAGGCCGATGCAGCGCTGGCCAAGGTCAGCGCCGAGCGCTGGCAGGGCATGCTGGGCAGCCATTCGGTATCGCGCCAGGAAGCGGATGAGAAGCAGGCCAACGCGGTGGCGGCGCAGGCCAGCGTGGAAGCGGCGCAGGCCGACTATGCGCGGCTGCAGGAGCTGGGCCGTTACCGCACGTTGCGCGCGCCGTTCGACGGCACGGTCACCTCGCGGCAGACCGACGTCGGCCAGTTGATCCGTGCCGATGACAGTGGTCGCGAGTTGTTCACCATCGCCGATACCCGCCGCCTGCGCCTGATGGTGCCGGTGCCGCAGAACAGCGCGGCCAGCATCCGGCCCGGACTGCAGGCCACGCTGCAGGTGCCGGGCCAGGATGGGAATCATTTCACGGCCACCCTGCAGGGTGATTCCAGCGCGATCGACCGCAGCTCGGGCACGCTGCTGGCGCAGTTCGTGGTCGACAACTCTGATGGCGCACTGCTGCCCGGCAGCTACGCGGAAGTATCGTTGCCGCTGCAGGGCGGCGGTGCCGGCGTCAGCGTGCCGGCCGAGGTGCTGATTTTCCGGGCCAAGGGCACCCAGGTGGCGGTGGTTGATGGCAAGGACATCGTGCACCTGCGCGACATCCACATCGCCAGTGACCTGGGCAGCACGCTGCGCGTGGACCGTGGCCTGAAGGCGGGGGAGCGGGTGATTCCCAACCCGCCGGATGCATTGCGCGAGGGCGATCATGTGCGCGTGGTCGCCGGTAACGCGGAGCCTGCGCATGCCCGCGGTTGAGCGCGCAGCGGCGCTGGTGGCGGCAGTCGCGCTTGCGGGTTGTTCGCTGGCGCCGACCTATCAGCCGCCCTCGGTGGCGATGCCGGCGGCGTACGAGCAGGTGCAAGCCCCGGCGGCTGCCGCGCCGCTGCCACCGACATGGTGGCAGGCGTTCCAGGACCCGCTGCTGGACCGGTTGCAGCAGCAGTTGCTGCAGGCCAATCCGACGCTGGCGTTGGCCGTTGCGCACTACGACGCGGCGCGTGCAGCCGCCGGGGAAGTGGCTTCAGCAGGCGCGCCGCAGGTCGGCTTCAGCACCGGGCCGGTGCGCCAGCGCCAATCCGATGACAAGCCGCTGCGCAGTGCCACCCAGCCGGCCATCTATGACAGCAACACGGCCACATTCTCGTTGTCGTTCGATCTCGATCTGTGGGGGCGCCTGCGCAACGCCGCCGCTGCGGGCAAGGCGCGCGCCGAGGCCAGTGGCGATGACCTGGCCGCCGCGCGCCTGAGCCTTTCACAGCAGTTGACCGGGTTGTACCTGCAGCTGAGGGGTACCCAGGCGCAGCAGGGGATCCTGCATGACAGCATCGAGGACTACCGGCAGGCGCTGGCACTGACCGAGGATCGCTTCCGCGGCGAGATCGCCTCGGAACTGGACGTGTCCAGGGCGCGTCATCAGCTGGCCAGCGCACAGGCTGACCTGGACGCGCTTGACGCACGCAACGAACTGGTGCGGCATGCCATCGCCGAGCTGGTCGGCGCACCTGCGAGCGGATTCGCGCTGGCCGATGCCGCGCTGCCGGCGTTGCCTGCGGTGCCGGCCGATCTGCCCAGCCACCTGCTGCAACGTCGGCCGGATATCGCTGCCGCCGAACGGCGGGTGTTTGCCGCCAACGCCGGCATCGGTGTGGCCCGTGCGGCGTGGTTCCCGCAGCTCAGCCTGAGCGGCCTGCTGGGGGGACAGACCTCCGGTGGCAGTGCATTGCTCGAGGCAGGCAACCGCTACTGGGCGTTGGGCCCGCTGGCGGCGCTGCCGGTGTTGGATGGCGGCCGGCGCAAGGCGGCCAAGGCCGAGGCCGATGCGGAGTTCGATGCGGCCTCGGCACAGTATCGCGCGACCGTGCTGGCCGCGATCCGCCAGGTGGAAGACCAGTTGACCCTGTTGCGCCAGCTCGATGCCCAGCGCGGCCACGAGCAGGAGGCGGTGAGTGCGGCGCGGCGTGCCGAGCAGATCGCGCGCGACCGCTACGCCGGAGGCGCGGTCAGCTACCTGGACGTGGTCAGTGCGCAGACCGATGCGCGCCAGGCCCAGCTCGGCCTGCAGGACATCCAGAGCCGGCAGCTGCAGGCCAGCGCCGCGCTGATGGCGGCGCTGGGCGGCGGCTGGTCGCGATAGCGGCCGGAGGCGGTCTCAACCTGTGAGAGGGAGGGGCGGAACAATCGCCGCATCCTCCCGGACAAGAGAGCACAGGATGATCAGCTGGAATCGGAATGCCGTCGCCGCCTACGCACCGGCCATGGTCGGCTGGTGCCTGGCGCTGGCCAGTGGCCTGCGCCTGGAACAGCTGCGCGATGATCGCCTCGCCCAGGCGATGCTGCCGCTGCTGCACAAGGGCGTGGTGGCCTCGCTGGTCCTCACCCTGGCGTGCACGGTGGTGGCCAGCGTGCTGCTGTGGCGAGGTGGCCACCGTGATCGCAGCGGCATCGATGCGGGCACTACAGCGGCGCGGCATCCATCAGCACGAACCGGCACGGAGCACGCTGGAAGGCGTTGATCCGGGGCACCAGACGCTGGAAGTGTTCGCTGGCGCAGTGGAGGTCGAGCGCGGCGCGGTCCGGCCATTGTTCGATGAAGACGAAGTGCCCCGGATCCTGCTGGTCGACAAACAGTTCATAGCCAAGGCACAGCGGCTCGCGCTGCGTGCACGCAACCAGCTCGCGGTACAGGGGAAGCACGGTGTCCACGGCATCGGGATGGATGAAATCCTCGGCGATCACTTTCAGCATGTCGGCACCTGCAGCTCGGGCCCTTCAGGATAGTGCCGGCGCGCGGTCGGCACCTATCCCCCTCACTGCAATACTGCGTCCGCACCGACCAGCTGCACATCGTGCATCTGGTTGAGGTAGGCCTCGTAGTAGCCCTTGTGCGAGGCGCCAACGATGGTCAGCATGCGGCTGCCGGGGTGCTGGCCGAGCACGTCGCGCATGTTGGCCACCATGCGCAGGTTGCGGGTTTCCCAGTAGCCGACATAGGTGCGGCCGAAGCCTTCGGTGGACGGCTCGACCAAGGCGGCGCCGAAGTCGCTGCGGTAGACGGTCATTGCCGTTCCCGCGGCGTTGTAGTCGCGATAGAGCGCGAGCATTCCCCCGGGCTTGGCCAGGTTGGCGTACAGCACCTCATCGGCGGCGAAGCGTGCCGTGGTTGCCGGATTGTCCCAGGCCGCCTGCAAGGCCGCACCATAGGCTTTCTCCTGGTCCTTGGCCGTGGGCGTGTCAGCGGTGTGGTCATCCACCTGCCACAGCCGCTCCAGGCCCAGGCGCGCGGCCAGCACGGCAGCGATCATGCCGGCCTCGTCGCGGCGGGTCATGCGCTTGTCGAGGAACTGCACCAGTTCCGGGGTCAGGCTGTCGGCGGCGCGGCGTTCCTGCTGGGGCAGGCGCAGCCATTGCACCAATGCCGACCCGTGCTCGCCTGCGGCCAGGCACACGGCGGCCAGCCGGCGGCGCTGTGCCGGCGTCGGCGTATCCGGCCATTGCGCGAGCAGGCGCTCCATTTCGGCATTGGCGGCAGGTACGTCCAGCCCGGTGGCAGCCCGCGCCGGCGCCGGGTCGATGCAGTAGGTCTCGACGCTTTCGGCGTAACGGGTCGGATAGCGCCGCATGAAATCGCACTGCAGGCCGGACAGGTTCTCCACGGCGATGGCATTGGGCTGCCAGGCCTGCAGGCGCTGGAGCAGAGGCTCCAGCAGCGGCTGCAGGATGTCCGGTGTGAAGGTTTTCGGCAGGCCGGACAGATGCGGGCTGCCCAGCACCAGCACCTGGTTGGGACGGCCTGCGGGCGGCCCCTTCAGCTGGTCGGGGTGGAAGTCTGGCCGATAGGTGGCATCGGCAGCGAACGCGCCGGTGCTGCACAGGCCCAGGATCAGGAAGCTGGCCAGGCGTGGGAACATGCGATCTCCGTGTCAGTGGACGTCCTGCAGTCCGCTGCATGCTGGCCACTTTCGTGTGCCGGGGAATCTCCCGTTGGTCATGCAAACCTTTTGTGCTTGAACTGCATCGGCGTTGCAGGCGAGGCTGTGGGTATTGACCGTGACGAAGCTGGACATGCCCACTGACGACTGGATCATCAACAGCCGGCGGCTGCGCCTTCGGCCGTTCACCCCGGCTGATGCGGACCAAGTGTTTGCCGCGATCACGCCAGGGCTGACCCGCTACATGGCGTTCGAACCGCCGGTGTCGGAGCAGGCATTTGCTGCCGTCTGGCAGGCGTGGTTGCCGACCATCGCCGATGCGAGCGACATCACGTTCGTGATCCGCCGGCACGAGGATGAGGCGTTTCTCGGCCTGGCGGGTCTGCATCGCACCGCTGATGCGGAACCGGAACTGGGCATCTGGATCGCCGAAGCGATGCATGGGCAGGGCTACGGTCGTGAAGCCGTGGCGGCGGTGTGGGCGTACGCATCCCGGCGGTTGCACTGCGCTGCGTTCCGCTACCCGGTGGCCGAGCAGAACACGCGCAGCCGGCGCCTGGCCGAATCCCTCGGCGGCGCCCCAGTCGCACGTGAGCAAGCTGTGAAGTACGTCGCGGTTGTCTACCGCATTCCCGCAGCAGCACCGGAAGATGCGACCGGCGTCGCTTAATTCGGCTAAAGCCACCCGCAACAACGCCGATATCCCCTCTGGATCCCGCTCCAGTCGCCCGCTGCAGTACCCCAGGCTGCCCCCGATGGGCGGCCCGCGCTGTGTGTTCCGCCGCTCCCAGATGCCGATCGCACCCGCACCAGATGTTCTTGCCAGCCGCTCGAGGGGTGCCATCCGGCACCTGTAGTCCTTAGCAACTGAAGTTGCCGCCGGGCATCCCGCCCGTCGGGTCGCAACCCTTTGTCGGACACCGAGGATCAGACAATGCTCATTCCAGGCTTCACGGCGGGCGCGCAGGCGCCGGCCGAGCTGCATACCCGTTGGTCGCCGTGGCGCGCGCTGCTGGGCGCCTTGGCCCCGCAGCATCGCGCCAGCACCGGGCCGGCAGCGAACGATCGCTCCGAACTGGAAGCCCAGGTCGCGGCGCTGCATCGGGTGCAGGCGGTCATCGAGTTCGCGCTCGACGGCACCATCCTGCAGGCCAATGACAATTTCCTGCAGGCGGTGGGCTATCGGCTGGAGGAGATCCAGGGCAAGCATCACTCCCTGTTCGTCGATCCGGAGCAGGCGCGCAGCGCTGAATACCGCGACTTCTGGGCGCGGCTGGGGCGTGGCGAGTTCGATGCCGGGCAGTACCGCCGCTTCGGCAAGGGCCAACGCGAAATCTGGATCCAGGCCTCGTACAACCCGGTGCTGGATCGCCAGGGGCGCCCGTACAAGGTGGTCAAGTTCGCTACCGATATCACCGCGCAGAAGCTGCAGGCAGCCGATTCTGCAGGGCAGCTGGCCGCGATCGGCAAGTCGCAGGCGGTGATCGAGTTCAGCCTGGACGGGCGCATCCTGTCAGCCAACGACAACTTCCTGGCCACCACCGGTTACAGCCTGGATGAGGTGCGTGGCCAACATCATTCGCTGTTCGTTGAACCCGAACTTCGCAGCAGCGCCGAGTACCGCCAGTTCTGGGAAAAGCTTGGGCGCGGCGAATACGATGCCGGCCAGTACCGGCGGCTGGGCAAGGGCGGGCGCGAGGTCTGGATCCAGGCCTCGTACAACCCGATCCTCGACCTCAACGGCAAGCCGTTCAAGGTCGTCAAGTACGCCACCGACATCACCGCGCAGGTGCATGAGAACCAGGCCATGCAGCGTGCCGTGGCGCAGACCCGCGAAGTGGTGGCCGCGGCCAAGCAGGGCGATCTGACCCGCCGCGTGGCCACGGCCGGCACCCAGGGCCCGATCGGCGAACTGTGCGAGGGCGTGAATTCGCTGGTGGAGGCGATGGCCGCGATCATCAGCCAGATCAAGTTCGCCGCCGACACCATCGCGGTGGGTGCGACCGAAATCGCCCAGGGCAACAGCGACCTGTCGCAGCGCACCGAGCAGCAGGCGGCCTCGCTGGAGGAGACCGCCGTGTCGATGAAGGGGCTGGCCGACACCGTGCAGCGCACCGCCACCAACGCACGCCAGGCCAGCCAGCTGGCCGGTGGCGCCGCCGAGGTCGCTGCGCGCGGTGGCAGCGTGGTGCATGAGGTGGTGGAGACGATGGCGGTGATCAATGCGTCCTCGCGGCGCATCGTCGACATCATCGGGGTGATCGACGGCATCGCCTTCCAGACCAACATCCTGGCGTTGAATGCAGCGGTGGAGGCGGCACGCGCGGGCGAACACGGCCGTGGCTTTGCCGTGGTCGCCACCGAGATCCGCGAACTGTCGCAGCGTTCGGCCAGCGCGGCCAAGGAGATCAAGCAGCTGATCGATGCGTCGGTCGCCAACGTGGGGGCCGGCACCGCCCAGGTCGAAAGCGCTGGCCGCACCATGGACGAAATCGTGACCAACGTGCGCCGGGTCAGTGATCTGATGAGCGAGATCAGTACCGCCTCGCAGCAGCAGAGCGACGACATCCAGCAGATGAATCATGCGGTCGATCTGATCGATCAGGGTACCCAGCAGAATGCGGCGCTGGTGGAAGAGGCCTCGGCGGCGGCACGCAGCATGGAGGAGCAGTCGGCGCAGCTGCTGCAGACTGTCGCCGGTTTCCGCGTGCAGGGCAGCACCACCCATCCGCAGGGCGGCGCCGTCCTGCGCGCGGTCTAGGCACGACGGTCGGAGCGTTCGTCAGCGGCCGCCGTGGCGGTACGCACGCAGTTGCGGCCGGCGTGCTTGGCGCGGTAAAGGGCCTGGTCGGCGCGGTCGACCAGGTCACCCGGCGGCGCCTCCGCGCCAGGGGGCTGCCAGGCCACGCCGATGCTGATCGTCACGCTGTCCTCGGCGGCCGGCAGCGCGGCGGCTGCCACGGCGGCGCGCAGCCGCTCACCTGTCTGCTCTGCGTGGGCGGTGTCGGGCGAGGGCAGGGCAGCGATGAATTCCTCGCCGCCGTAGCGGGCCAGCAGATCGTCGCCACGCTGCAGGCAGCCCTCGAGGATCGCCGCAACGGCCCGCAGCCGGCGGTCGCCTTCCGGATGCCCGTAGGTGTCGTTGAGCCGTTTGAAGTGATCGATGTCGATCATCAGTACTGCCAGTCCCATGCCCTGGCGGCGGGCACGGCGATGGGCGCCGGCCAGTGACTCATCGAAGCTGCGGCGGTTGCCCAGCCCGGTCAGGGGATCGCGCCGCGCCAGCAGTTCCAGCTCATCGCGCTGGCGCTGGATCTCGACCTGGGTCAGCACGCTGCGCAGGGCGTAACCGAGCATGGCACCGATGAAGCCCACCGTCGCCAGGACCGGCTGCAGGCGGGCGACCAGCAGGGCCACCATCATCAGCAGCAGCGGCAGCATCAGCGGCACCCCGGCATCGACGACGCGGCGCAGATCGCGCGGCACAGCCACCGCCGGCCAGCGTCGGGTGCTGCCGGCCATCACTGCCAGCAGCACGAACAGTGCGCTGATCAGCAGGTCGGTCCACCCTCCGTCGGGTGCCTGGGGCTGCACCGTGTTGATGTACAGCGCCAGCAGGAAGTAGCCCAGCGCGTAGATCGAAAGTGTCCGGAAGAAGTCGCGGCGGTCAGGATTGTCCTCAGCCAGGAAGCGGATGAGTGCGAAGCAGAACACCAGGCTGTTCTGCACCATGCTCAGCGTGCTCAGGCTCTGCATCCACAGCGCGGTGTTCAGGTGCGCCAGCGCCCGCGTATGCACGAAGTACAGCAGCCACAATAGGGCGATGATCGCCAGGTCGACCGCGCGGATGCAGCGGTTGCCGCCGCCCGGGCTGGCCGCCACATAGGTCAGCGGGATCCGGTAGAACACGTACAGCACCAGCGATGACAGCATCATCTGTGCAGGCCCCAGACCGGCCATCCTGCGGTACAACAGGGCCAGCAGGGCCAGTGAGAACAGACTGACGGCAACGCCGAGCAGGCGCCACTTGCAGGCGGCCTGGCTGCGTCGCGCGCGCCGGGCGCAGGCCAGCGCCGCCAGCAGCGGAGCGGCCATCAGCATCAGATAGGAGCCGACCGGGTCTTCGGGGCCGATCAGGCCGATGACAAGCGCGTGCGTAACCAGGAACAACAGTGCGGCACGCAACGTCATGCATTCCCCCGCCCCCAGGTTCGGCTGGGATCACGATAGGCAGATGCGGGTGAGGCTGGCAAGAAAAGTGTGAACTTCGTTCACTGGCAACGTTGTCAGCAGAAGGCGGGTATTTCAGCGGGATGTCGCGTTCGGTTCATCCGCATCGCGCCCGGGATCGGCGCCGGGCCCCGCATATGCAAAAGGCCAGGTCGGGGACCTGGCCTTTGATGCAGTGGTGCCGGTGAAAGGACTCGAACCTTCATGGGGTTACCCCCGGCTGATTTTGAGTCAGCTGCGTATACCATTCCGCCACACCGGCAGGCAGCGTGCGAGTGTAACCGAGGTCGGCAGGGCTTTCATAGAGGGAAGGCCGATCAGGGCGCTTCCTGTCGGCATAGGCCCTATGGTGGCTATACTGCGGCGGCTTGAATACCTCCAGGAGCGGTAGCCGATGACAGTGTTGCAGGACCTGAGGGTGCTGGTGGTCGAGAATGACGAGATGAGTGCGGCCCTGCTGCAGATGCAGCTGGTGCATGCTGGCGCGACCGTGGTCGGGCTGGCGGCAAGCGTGTCCGAAGCCCTGCAGCTGTTGTCGGAATCGCGCCCGGACGTGGCCCTGCTCGATTACCGTCTGGCCCGCAACGAAACCAGCGAACCGGTGGCGGCTGCGTTGTCGGCATGCGGCATTCCCTTCGTGCTGGCCACCGGCATGCTGGCCGAGCAGATTCCCGAATCGATGCGCAGTGGCGTGCTGCTGGTCAAGCCCTATCTGTCGGCCGACCTGTTCCAGGCACTGGTGCGCGCGGTCGGTCGTTCCAGCGTCAAGGCCTGAGCGGACACGTCCGTTTCGCCAGGCAGGTATGCTGGCGGGGCCTGAATGCTCAGGCCTACAAGGAGCGTGGCATGAAGAAGTGGATCAAGCGCATGGTTGCTGCCGGTGTCCTTTCGATGGCGGTCTTTGGTGGTACGGCGTCGGCCGCGTGGTGTGGCCAGCCCTGTTTCCAGCTCTACAAGAGCTGCATCGCACGGGGCGGTGAGGTCGAGCAGTGCCTGCAGGAACAGGCGTTCTGCGAAGAGGCGATGTGCGGCGGCAACCCCTGATCCAGGAACCCCGCCCAGGCGGGGTTTTTCATCTGTGCGCGGCGCTCAGCCCGCTTCCTCGTAGACGTAGCGGATCTCCTCGCGGTCGTCGAGGATACGGTATTGGCGCGCCAGGTCATCCGGGTCGGGATTGAGCCAGGCATCCAGGTGTTCCCTGCGGATCGGCACGACGCCGCGATCATGGCCGGCCGCGGCGACATCGCTGGGCGGCGCATCGGTGATCGTGGCAAATGAGAGCAGGCGTCCCTCCGGGCCTTCCCATTCCGCCCACAGGCAGGCCAGCAGCAGGTCGCGCGGTGGATCGGGACGGAACTCCAGCACCACATCCTGCTCTTTCTCATCCGTGCCCAGTGTGCGCCCGGCCATCGCGTGGCGGGGCACGTGCTCATAGAACGCGCTGACCACCACGACACCGTGGCGCAGGCCGAAGGCGCCGCGCCAGTAGCCTTCCAGGCTGTCGCGGCGGGCGTTGTAGGTGCCGGGATAGAGCACGTCGTTGCGCGCGGGCTTGTCCGGCAACCGGCATTGATAGCGCATCGGCTTGATCACCCGCTGGCCGTGCTCGCTGACCATCACCGGCGCATAGGTGCCGGGAAAGATGCGGTTGTCGCGCGGCAGCAGCTGCACCCGGTGCAGGTCTTCGAGCCTTGCCTGCGCGCGCTCGATGCGATTGCCGGCCACGCGCAGGTCGTTGCGCGCCTTCCGGGTGGGGCGCGTGGCAAGGGTGGCATGGGCGATGTCGCGGCGCTCGCGCTGGCGGGCCAGCTCGGTCTCCAGTTGCTGCCGTTCCTGTGCGTGCCATTGCTGGATCTTGGCGACGATGTCGCGGCCCTGCTCGGTGCGTGCGCCGGCAAAGCCATCGTCCATCGCTTTGGGGGTCTTCGGACGCTTCTTGCCGGGATCATGGGCGTATAGCTCGGCAAATTCCTCCAGCGAGAGGATGGCGCCGAATTCACGCACCAGCTTGGCGTAGTCGGCGCGGATCAGGGCGGAATAGCACATGGGGACTCTGCCGGCGTGGGTCGCAGCGGCTGCGACGCGGATGCGGCAGGATAGCCTGACCCTTTGGAGAGAGTGCATGAACGATTCTGTCACCTGCCAGTTCCGCGAGGCCGTGCCCACGGTCGAAGACTACTGCCAGCTGCGTGTGCTTGCCGGCCTCAGCGCCAAGAGCCGGGAAGCGGCCGAACGCGCGCTGCCCAACACCCTGTTCGGTGTGTGTGCCTATCAAGGGAGTGAACTGGTGGCGATGGGGCGCATCGTCGGCGATGGCGGCTGCCATCTGCAGGTCTGCGATATCGCAGTGCTGCCGCGGTTGCAGGGGCAGGGCCTGGGCAAGGACGTGATGCGACGGCTCGATGCATGGATGCAGGCGAACCTGCCGCCGTCGGCGTACGTCAGCCTGCTGGCCGATGGCGAAGCGCATCGGTTGTACGCGCAGTTTGGTTTCGCGCCGACCGCGCCGGCCTCGATCGGGATGTATCGCCGGTTCTGAGGCGTGGAGGCGGTGAGGCCATCCACGCATGGCGTGGATGGCGCCTTCCCATAAATCGCAGGCAAAGAAAAACCCCGGTCGAAACCGGGGTCTTCAAGAATTGGCGTCCCCACGGGGATTCGAACCCCGGTCGCCACCGTGAAAGGGTGATGTCCTAGGCCTCTAGACGATGGGGACGCACGAAAACTTCAAGTTGTAGAACTTCGACGGCCTAATGTCGAAGTGGTGGAGCCAAGCGGGATCGAACCGCTGACCTCCTGCATGCCATGCAGGCGCTCTCCCAGCTGAGCTATGGCCCCAATGAAACTGCGGATGATCTGCCGGGAGCAGAGTCCGTTTTGAAACTGGCGTCCCCACGGGGATTCGAACCCCGGTCGCCACCGTGAAAGGGTGATGTCCTAGGCCTCTAGACGATGGGGACGCACGAAAAACTTCAAGTTGTAAAACTTTCGACGGCCTAATGTCGAAAGTGGTGGAGCCAAGCGGGATCGAACCGCTGACCTCCTGCATGCCATGCAGGCGCTCTCCCAGCTGAGCTATGGCCCCGTGTTACCGAGCCGCCTATCATACCTGCGTGTTCACGTTTGTGGAAGCTTTTTTTAAACTTTTTTCGTTCCGGTTCAACCGCAGCCACAAGGGCAGGGGAACCGCAACGCCACAACCTGAATGCCGGTAGGCGGTGAACAAAAAAGACCCGGTTATCGGCCGGGTCCTCGTTGTTCGTGATGAGTGGCGTCCCCACGGGGATTCGAACCCCGGTCGCCACCGTGAAAGGGTGATGTCCTAGGCCTCTAGACGATGGGGACGCAGATCTCATCAATGTTCTTTGCGACCTTTCGACGGCCTAATGCCGAAAGTTTGGTGGAGCCAAGCGGGATCGAACCGCTGACCTCCTGCATGCCATGCAGGCGCTCTCCCAGCTGAGCTATGGCCCCACGTCGCTGAGGAGCGAAATAATAGCCTTGCCCCAGGGGGTTGGCAAGCATTTGTTGCACTTTTCTTCACGTCGATCGCGACGGCGTTGTCATGCCTCCGCGCTCATGCGTTGCCATCGGTCAGGGCAGCCAGGATCGGGCATTGATCCAGCGTGCCATGACCGGGGCAGGCCTCGACCAGCTGCGACAGGGCCGCATGCATGCGTTGCAGTTCCGCCATCCGTTGTGCGATGTCATGCAGGCGTGCCTGCGCCGTGTCGCGCACGCTGCCCATGTCATGCCGGTGCTGGTCGCTGAGGGCCAGCAGTTCGCCGATCTCCTCCAGGCTGAAGCCCAGCGCCTTGGCGCGGCGGATGAAGCGCAGGCGACGCAGATCAGGCTCGCCGAAGATGCGATAGCCCCCGGCCGAGCGTGCTGCCGTGGGCAGCAGCTGCTGGCGCTCGTAGTAGCGCACCGTATCGATCGGTACGCCGGCCTGGCGTGCCAGTTGACCAATGTTCATGGCGGATTCCTGCGGATGCTGACGCCATTGTGAAGCCTTGAGTCCGCTCCAGGGTCAAGGGACGTCCCTGCGCCGCATTCAGCCTACTTTGCAACTTTCTTCATAGCCCCGCTGCTGGAGCAGTTCCTACCCTGCGCCTGAACTGGCCGCGCGATGGCCTGCAACGAACCGAGGAGGGGGCTGTGGAAGGATTCAGGAACGAAGGATTCGTCGAGGTGGGGGTGGTGGAGTATCCCGGAGGAGACCCATCTGCGGCCTCGGTGCTGACTGAGATGGCCCATGTGGCCAACCGGCTTGCCCACCAGCAGCGGCGACCGTTCAAGCGCGTCGTGGTGACGCGCTGGATCGTGCCGGCCAGCCAGACCGGTGTGCATCGCATCGCCGGCGCGGAGATCCTCGATGCCGACATTCCTGGCGTGGTCGCCGTACCGGGCCAGATCAGCCAGGGGGTCTGCCTGCGCGCCGACGAGATCCTGCTGGACTGGCTGCGCGCGCATTACGACGGCGGCAGCCTGCTGGCCGCGGCAGGCGATGGCGTCAGCGTGCTGGCGCGCGCCGGGCTGCTGGCCGGGCGCACCATCTGTGCGCTGGATTGCGGCCGTCACGCCGGTCTGCAGGTGCAGGCGGCCAGCTGGGTGCCGAGCGAGCGTGCACTGGTCGATGATGGCGATCTGCTGACCGTCGCGGGCAGCCAGGCCTGGCGGTTCCTCGGCCTGCGCCTGCTCTATCGCCTGCACGGCCAGGGGGTGGCCAATGCCGTGGCCCAGCAGCTGGGGGTTACCGTTCCGGCGGGGATCCAGCAGGACCTGGAGCGCTTCAGTGCCAATTTCGCCCATGGCGATCGCGATGTGCTGAAGGCGCAGCGTTGGCTGCATACCACCGCCGCGCGCGGCGCCACGTTGAGTGCGATCTGCGAAGTGTCAGGGTTGGAGCCACGTACGTTGCAGCGGCGCTTCCTCAGGGCCACCGGTCTGCGCCCCATCGAGTACTGCCAACGCCTGCGCATCGCCAAGGCGCAGACGCTGCTGCAGCAGGGAGCTGGCATCGATGAGGTGGCGTGGGGTGTGGGCTATGCCGATCAGAGTGCATTCCGACGCCTGTTCCTTCGCATCGTGGGCATGACACCGGCCAACTATCGTCGCCTGGTCAACCACAAGCGGCGCGAGCGTCCGCTGATGCCCTCGGTGGCCGGCAGCCTGCGCGGACTGCAACCTGCGGCCGGCGCGCAGATGCGACGCAGCGCGGCCTGATGCGGAAGGCATGGAGCGGACGCTGCACTTGCAACCTGGGCGCGGCGCTTCGACCATGCAGTCAGCACACGAGTGAACAGGTGGCAGATGTCGAGTATTGGACCGGTACCGATGCCGGTGGTGGTGATACTGCTGGGTGCATTGCTGGCCATGGTGGTGGCGCATCTCTGGCCGCGCCGCAAGGGCGAAACGACGCCGCCTTCGGCGGCAAGCATGGTGCTGGACATGCTGCTGATCGGCCTGCTGTGCGGGCGGATCAGTTTCGTCGCACTGAATTTCGGGCTCTACCGCCAGGCGCCGTGGAGCATCCTGCAGATCGCCGACGGTGGCTATCATCTTGTCGTGGTACTGGCCGCGGGCCTGCTGTGGGGCCTCTGGCGGCTGCGTCCATGGCGTGTGCTGCGTGTTCCGGTGCTGGCCGGCGCGTTGCTGGGGGTGATGTTCTGGGCAGGTGGCAGCCATCTGCTGGCGGTCTGGCAGCAACAGCGGATGCCACTCCCTGCGGTGCAGGTGGTGGACCTGCAGGGGCGGTCGATCGATCTGCAGCAGTTCCGGGGCGCACCGGTGGTGCTCAATCTGTGGGCCAGCTGGTGCGGGCCCTGCCGGCGCGAGATGCCGGTGCTGGCCGCAGCACAGCAGGCTCATACAGGCGTGCAGTTCGTGTTTCTCAACCAGGGTGAAACCGCGGACGAGGTCCGGGAATTCATCGCCGCAGAGCGGCTTGCGCTGGGCAACCTGCTGCTGGACGACTCCGCTTCGGCATCCACCGCGCTGGGGGTGCAGGCTTATCCTTCCACGCTGTTCTTCGACAAGGATGGACGCCTGCACGAGCTGCACCTGGGCGAACTGACCGCGGCCGGTCTTGAACACAAACTGCGCCGGCTGCGGTAGCCTGCGCGAGCATCTCACTACGGAGTTCCCATGTTGTCCACTTCCCTGCGTACCGCACCGGCGGTGCTGTTGCTGCCGGTTCTGCTGGCGTTGGCCGCCTGCAGCCAGGCCCAGACCCCGCCAGGCAAGACGGCGGCGGCACCGGCGGCGGGTGCGCCGGCCACCACCGCCAAGGGCGACCGTCCTGCGGTGCTGAAGGGCATCGAGAAACACGGTTTCGAAGTCGTTGCCGAGTTCGATGCACCGGGCGGGCTGCGCGGCTTCGCCGGCGTGGTGGGCGGGCAGCAGCCCGCTGCGGCCTATGTCACCGCCGATGGCAAGAATGTGCTGGTTGGCAGCCTGTTCGATGCCGAGGGCAATGACGTGGCGGCCGAGGCGGTGGAGAAACTGGTCGCTGCGCCGATGTCGGCCAAGATCTGGACCAAGCTGGACGCCAGTGCCTGGGTGCGTGACGGCAAGGCCGACGCCCCGCGTGTGGTCTATACCTTCAGTGATGCCAACTGCCCGTACTGCCACAAGTTCTGGGAAGCGGCGCGACCGTGGGTCGATGCCGGCAAGGTGCAGCTGCGCCACATCATGGTGGGGGTGATCCGCGAAGACAGCCCTGCCAAGGCGGCTGCCATCCTCGCCGCACGCGACCCGAGCGCGGCGTTGCTGGAGAACGAACGCCAGTTCGACCGGGGTGGCATCAAGGCACTGCCGAGCATCAGCCGTGAGATCGCCGGCAAGCTCGATGCCAACCAGGTGTTGATGATCGAGATGGGCTTCCAGGGAACGCCTGGCATCCTGTTCCAGGATGCCCAGGGTCAGGTGCAGCGCCGCTCCGGCCTGCCACAGGGGAGCGATCTGCAGACGGTGCTGGGACCGCGCTGAGCAGCGCCATCGCTTTGCTCTGAAGTGCGGGCCCGCATGGCGACATGCGGGCCCGTTGCATTTCGTGCGGCTGGCGGACACAACCGCTTGCGCACGATCTGTTGCGGGTCACGTCTGAATCGTGACTGAGATCAAGCATTACGCCTTGATTCCAATCAAGGCCAAAAACGACAGCTGTACTAGCCTTTGACGCATGGAATACAGCGTCAGCGCGCCCTGCATGCTGCGCCGCGGCCGCCCTGATCCGGGCGCAACGGTACAGCCATTCACGACACTCTCACCCTCCGCTTGTTACCCAGACCGCTGCGGTCGCCACCTCTCTGGCAGCGCGGCCCTGATGGTGATGGCATGGGTGGAGATGGGGCAGTGTCATCGTCCTGTTGCCTGCGAAGGGCAGGCTCGCCGGTGTCGTCAACGCAGTACCCGCATTTCCAGCAACGGCAACGTGTGGCCGGGGCGGCACCTGTGTGCGGCCGGGCAGCGCGATGCGAGTGTTCGCCCGGGGAGGAAGCAATGCGCTTGGCGGTACTGAGTCTGGCCTGCTTGACGGCACTGGCGATCACGCCAGCGTATGCACAGCAGGGGGAGCCGGAAGATGCACAGGCGTTGCGCCGCGAGATCGCCGCCATGCGGCAGGCGTTGGAAGGCATGCAGCAACGGCTGGACCGGCTTGAACAGCGCGATGCTGCTCCGGCGCAGGCCGCGCCATCGGCGGCGACGCGCGTGGCCGCTTCCGCCCCCTCCGATGCCATCCATCGCACCCAGGTGCCGGGCGTGGCGCAGCCGGTGCTGCCGCAACGCGACTCGGTGGCCGATCCGTCCACCGCGGCATCGCGACCGGACAGTGCCGCTGGTCCAACCGATCCAGACCTGAAGGGGTTCTTCGCGATTCCTGGCACCGATACCGTGATCCGTATCGGCGGCTACGCCAAGCTCGATGCGATTGCCGATTCGCGCGCGGCCGGTGACGAAGACCAGTTCATTCCTTCTTCGATGCCGGTGGGTGGCAGCCACCGCGATGTCTCCAATTTCAACATCCACGCCAAGCAGACCCGCTTCAGTTTCGAGGCGCGGCGCCCGACCACGCACGGCAACCTGCGCTTCTACCTGGAGAACGACTTCTTCGGCAGCAGTGACGGCTACCAGTTCCGCCTGCGTCATGCCTATGGGCAGCTCGGCAACACCTATGCCGGCTATGGCTATTCCAGCTTCATGGATGCCGACAGCCTGCCCGATACCCTCGATTTCGCCGGCCCCGGTGGCGCTGGCTACCTGCTGGTGGCCGGCGTCCATCACAACTTCGCGATGGGCAAGGGCAACACCCTGACTATCGCTGCCGAAGACCCGGAGACCGAACTGGCCGGTGCCAGTGATGAACGCGCCGCGGTGAACCGCTTGCCCGATGTCACGGTCACCGCGCGCATGGAGCGCGACTGGGGCCACCTGCAGCTGGGCGCGGTGGCACGCAGCCTGGCCTACGACGGTGAGGGCGAGCGTGACCGGCGCATGGCCGGAGGCCTGCAGCTGAGTGGCTCGGCCTCGGTGGGCGAACGTGATCTGCTGCTGTTCGGCGCGCTGGGTGGCCGCGGCCTCAGCCGATACACCGCCGACCTCACCGGGTCGGGCCTGGATGCCGTGGTGGATGCCGAGGGCCGTCTGGATGCCCTGGACCTGCATGGCGGCTTTGTCGGCTACACCCACTACTGGTCGCCACTGTGGCGCTCGAACCTGATCGTCGGCCAGCTGACTCTGGAACGTAACGCGGCGCTGGCCGCCGACGCCTTCCGGCAGAGCCGCTACGGCGTGTTCAACCTGATCTGGAGCCCGGCCCCTTCGTGGACCATGGGCATGGAACTGCTGTACGGGCGGCTGGAACAGCAGGGCGGCGCGCGCGGCGACACCGTCCGGGTGCAGGGCAGCCTGCAATACAACTTCATCAAGTAGGCGCCAGCGGCTGCACGCCAGCGCAACCCGTCCCCACGCCCGGCCGTACCGGGCTCATGCCAGTACAGGAGATTGTCATGGCAGAAGCAAAGAAAATCGGGGTGGTCGGAGCCACCTTCCTCGTCGCCGGCAACATGATGGGTTCCGGTGTGTTCCTGTTGCCGTCCAGCCTGGCCAAGATCGGTACCGCCTCGATCTGGGGCTGGCTGATCACCACCGCCGGTGCACTGCTGCTGGCCTTCGTGTTTGCCAAGCTCGGCAAGCTGGCACCCAAGGCAGGCGGCCCGTATGCCTATGCGCGCGACTGGTTCGGGCCGTACATGGGCTTCCAGACCAATACCATCTACTGGTTCGCCAACTGGATCGGCAACGTTGCCATTCCGATCGCAGCAGTGGGCTACTTCAGTTACTTCTTCCCGATCCTGTCCGAGCCGCTGGTGCGTTGCATCGCGGTGCTGGTGCTGGTGTGGGCGCTGAGCTTTGCCAACATGATCGGCCCGGCCTTTGTCAGCCGCGTGCAGACGGTCACCACCAGTTTCGCGCTGGTGCCGATCCTGGGCATCGCCATCTTCGGATGGTTCTTCTTCGACGCCGACATCTTCAAGGGCGCCTACAACGTGTCCGGTGAATCCAACTTCGGGGCGATTTCCAGCGCGGCGGCGCTGACCCTGTGGGCGTTCATCGGCGTTGAATCGGCCTCGGTGACTGCCGGTGTGGTCGAGAACCCGGAAAAGAACGTGGCCCGCGCGACGCTGGCCGGTGTGTTCCTGGCGGCGGTGGCCTACATCGCCAGCTCGTCGGTGATCATGGGCATGGTGCCCAACGGCGAGCTGCAGACCTCCGATGCGCCCTTCGCGCTGGCCGCGGCCAAGGCGGTGGGTGGCTGGGGCGGGGCGCTGGTCAGCCTGTGTGCCTTCATCGGTGCGGCCGGCTCGCTGGGTGGCTGGATCCTGCTGACCGCACAGAGCGCCAAGGCCGCCTCTGACGACGGCCTGTTCCCGAGCATCTTCAGCAAGACCAACAAGGACGACGTGCCGGTCAAGGGCGTACTGATCGTGGCGGTGCTGATGACCCTCGCCGTGCTGGTCACCTCCACCTCGGAAACCGCGTCGGCACAGTTCGACGTGATCACCTCGGCAGCGGTGGTACTGACCCTGCTGCCGTACATCTACTCGTGCGTGGCCTGCTATTTCGTGGTCGAACGCTCGCACACCATCATCCATACCGGCGCGTTCTGGACGCTGACCAGCCTGACCGTCGTGTACTGCCTGTGGGCGATCTACGGCTCGTCGGGAACCATCGTGCAGTACGCCTTCCTGTTCGTGCTGTTCATCACCGTGTTCTATCCCTTCTTCAGCGAGGAGCGCCGCCAGCAGCGGCAGCGCGCCCGCGAGGCCTCGGCCATCACCGCCAGTGCCCAGCGTTCCTGAGTTAGACAAGGAGAATCAACGTGTATTTCAAGTCCCTGGACTATCCGGTCATTGTCATCGACAACGACTACGAGTCACCGCGCATCGGTGGCATCCTGATCCGTGCGCTGGTGGAGGAGCTGCGCAGCAACGATCAGCGCGTACTGTGCGGCCTGAATCTGGATGATGCCCGCGCCGGTGCCCGTACCTACGTAGCGGCCTCGGCGGTGCTGATCTCGATCGATGGCAGCGAGGAAGTGGATGGCGAGTTCCAGCGCCTGACCGCCTTCCTGCGCGAGCAGAGCGCGCGCCGTGCCAACCTGCCGGTGTTCCTGTACGGTGAGCGCCGCACCATCGAGAAGGTGCCGAGCAAGCTGCTCAAGTACATCCACGGCTTCATCTTCCTGTTCGAAGACACCAAAAGCTTCATCTCGCGGCAGGTGATGCGCGCGGCCGAAGACTACATGAAGAACCTGCTGCCGCCGTTCTTCAAGGCGCTGATCCATCATGCGGCCGAATCGAACTATTCCTGGCACACGCCCGGACATGCCGGCGGCGTGGCGTTCACCAAGTCGCCGGTCGGCCGTGCGTTCCACCAGTTCTACGGCGAGAACACCCTGCGCAGCGATCTGTCGATCTCGGTGCCTGAGCTGGGTTCGCTGCTCGACCATACCGGCCCGATCAAGGACGCCGAGGAAGAGGCGGCGCGCAACTTCGGCGCCGACCATACTTTCTTCGTCACCAACGGCACCTCCACCGCCAACAAGATCGTCTGGCATGGCACGGTGGCGCGAGGCGACGTGGTGTTCGTCGACCGCAACTGCCACAAGTCGCTGCTGCATGCGCTGATCATGACCGGTGCGGTGCCGGTGTACTTCACCCCCAGCCGCAACGCGCACGGCATCATCGGCCCGATCAGCCTGGACCAGTTCACGCCCGAGTCGCTGCAGCAGCGTATCGCCGCCAACCCGCTGGCCAGCAAGGCCTACCAGGCCGGCTCCAAGCCCCGCATCGCGGTGGTGACCAATTCCACCTACGACGGCCTGTGCTACAACGCCGAGAAGATCGCCGACGAGATCGGCAGCGCGGTCGATTTCCTGCATTTCGACGAAGCATGGTATGCCTACGCCGCGTTCCATCCGTTCTACGAGAACCACTACGGCATGGCCAAGGGCAAGCCGCGTGAGCAGGATGCGATCATCTTCACCACCCATTCCACGCACAAGTTGCTGGCCGCGTTCTCGCAGGCGTCGATGATCCACGTGCGCAATTCGGCGCAGCGCGACCTGGATGCCGAGCGCTTCAACGAGTCGTTCATGATGCACACCTCCACCAGCCCGCATTACGGGGTGATCGCGGCCTGTGATGTGGCGTCGAAGATGATGGAAGGCGAGGCCGGCCGTTCGCTGGTGCAGGAGATGCATGACGAGGCGATCGCCTTCCGTCGCGCGATGCTGCACGTGCGTGACGATCTCGGCCGCGACGACTGGTGGTTCAGCGTGTGGCAGCCCACCAAGGTCGAGCGCAGTCTGGACAAGGGTGATACGCCGGCACCGCTGGTGGCCAAGCGCGAGGAGTGGTACCTGCAGCCAGACGGGCATTGGCACGGCTTCGAGAATCTGGTCGACGACTACGTGCTGATCGACCCGATCAAGGTGACCCTGCTGACCCCGGGCCTGGCGATGGACGGCAGCATGGGCACGCTGGGCATTCCGGCGGCGGTGCTCAGCAAGTTCCTCTGGGGCCGCGGCATCACCGTGGAGAAGACCAACCTGTACTCGGTGCTGTTCCTGTTCTCGATGGGCATCACCAAGGGCAAGTGGAGCACGCTGGTCACCGAACTGATGGCATTCAAGGAACTGTACGACCGCAACGCACCGCTCAGCCAGGCACTGCCGTCGCTGGCCGCAGACTATCCGAACGCCTACGCGGGTTGGGGCCTGCGTGACCTGTGCGACGCGCTGCATGCGTTCAACCAGGAATTCTCGGTGGCCAAGGTGATGCGCGAGATGTACGTGGACCTGCCAACGCCGGTGATGACCCCGGCCGATGCCTACAACCACCTGGTGAAGGGCGAAATCGAACGGGTCGACATCGAGCAGCTCAGCGGCCGCGTCGCAGCCACCATGCTGGTGCCGTACCCGCCGGGCATCCCGACCATCATGCCGGGCGAGCGTTTCGGCGACAGCGACGAACCCATCATCCAGTCGCTGCGCATCGCCCGCGAGCAGAATGCCCGCTTCCCGGGCTTTGAGTCGGACGTGCACGGGCTGATCATCGAGCAGGACGGCGATGTGAGCTCGTACCGGGTGGAGGTGCTGAAGGCCTGACCGGCGACGGTCGGCCCTTCGGCGAACAATGGAGACCGCGCGCGAGCAACGCATCCTGAAGTTCTCCATCGGGGTCACCATCGCGGTCAGCGCGGTCGGCTTCAGCGGTGGCCTGCTGGTGGGGTCGCAGGCCATCCTGTTCGACGGCGTGTACAGCCTGGTCGACGTGGCGCTGACCCTGGTGTCGTTGTCGGTGTTGCGGCTGGTGGCGCGGGAGCAGAGCCCGCGCTTCCAGTACGGCTACTGGCACCTGGAGCCGATGGTGGAGGCGCTGGGCGGGGTGATCCTGTCGCTGGCCTGCGTCTATGCGCTGGCCAATGCGGTGATTGGTTTGACCACGGGCGGACACGAAGTGAAATTCGGACCTGCGCTGTGGTGGGCGGCATTGCTGAGCGCCAGCAACCTGGCGATGGCGGCATTCGTCGCGCAGCGTGCGCGGCGCCTGCGCTCGGCGTTGTTGTGGCTGGACGTGCGAGGTTGGCTGCTGGGTGGGCTGATGAGCCTGGCGGTGGTGCTGGCCTTCGTGCTGGCACTGGCGTTGCACGGCGGCGACTGGCACCACTGGGTGCCGTACCTGGATTCGATCGTACTGGCGCTGATCAGCCTGGCGGTGCTGCCGGTGCCGGCGCGCAGTGCCTGGAAGGCGATGCGTGAAGTGCTGCAGGTTGCGCCCGACGATCTGGATCGGCGCGTGCAGCAGGTGATGCAGGCATTCGTGGCCGAACGCGGCTATGCCGGCTTCACCAGCCATGTGGCGAAGATGGGGCGGATGCGCTTCATCGAGATCCACGTGCTGACCGACCCGTCTACCCCCTTGGGAACGGTGGGCGGAGTCGATGCGATGCGTGATGAGATCGCCGTGCGGCTGGATGCGCGTGGCAGCACGTTCTGGCTCACCATCGATTTCACTGCCGACCCGGCGTGGACGTAGCGTCGAGCTTGCTCGACGGCGCCACGCATGGTTGCCTTCTGCCTGCCTGTAGAGCCTAGCCCATGCTCGGCTGCTGATCGCATGGAGCAGCCGAGCGTGGGCTCGGCTCTACAACTGCCGACCGCGTGAAGCCGTCGAGCAAGTTCGACGCTACGGACGGGGCGATCGTTGCGTGCGGCGGACTGCTCTGTTGCACCGGATGTATTTGACCTCAACCCGGGTTGAGGTCACAGACTGCCCCACAGTTCCACACCGCCTAGCGCAGGTAGTACTCCACGGGCACCACCAGTTCCTGCGGTGCCTTCAGCTCGGCGGGAATCGGCGGCAGCGGCTGCGCGCGGCGGAAGGTCTGCAACGCTGCGTCATCCAGCATCGGCTGGCCACTGGGCTGCTCCAGCCGCAGTGCCAGCAGGCGACCTTCGCGGTCGATGCTGGCCCTGACCCAGGCAGTGCCCTGCTGGCGCCGCGAGCGTGCGGCGGCGGGGTAGTAGCGATAACGCTCCAGCCGCGCCATCAGGCGGGCTTCCCACTGGTCGCTGGCGGCGCCGGCCTGGAGGTCCGCCGGTGGCGCGTCTGGAGCGGGCGGCGCGGCCGTGATCGATGCCGGTGCGGGACTTGCATCGGTCACGGCCGCTGGCGGGGCGACCGGCAGCGGCTGGCGGCCACGGCCACCGGTCTCGCTGGCAGCCAGCTCGCCCTCGCGCGCGGCGGTGGGCGTGGGCGGCGGCGGTGATTTGGCAGGTTGCGAGGCGCGCGCCTGCTGGGCTTGGCTGGGCGTATCGGCCTGGCGTTCCTCCAGCGGCTGCGGTGGCGTGGCCGGTGCCAGCAGACGCAGGCTGATGCGTACATCCTGTTCCGGTGGCGGCAGCGCCGGAGGCGCCGTTACCCAGTGCACCAGCAGCAACAAGGGCAGCAGGTGCAGGCCGATGGTGATCGCCATGGCCTGCCAGTGTTGACCGCGCTCACTCATCGCCGGTCACCCACAGCAGATCGGCGTCAGCGGCATCGATCACTTCGCCGGGCGAGGCGAGGGCAATCACCAGGGTGGGGACGGCCGGCGGCAGGTAGCCTGGCACTCCGGTACCGCGCAGCACATGCCAGCGGCCGGCAATCAGCAGCGCCGGTGCCGGTGCGCTGGCCAGTACCTGCGCCATGCGGGTGTCCCGCGCGTGCTGAACGGCCAGCATGCCGTCCAGCATCGGTGCTGCGTCCGCGTGCTGGGCCAGTAGCACCGCCGCCAGCCGCTGGCGGGCAGCGGCGACCGGGAAGCGCACCGGGTCGGTCGAAGCGAGCAGCGTGTTGACCTCTCCGCGCGACAGGTTGGCGCCATGCAGCGCAGTTCCTGCATGAGTCGCGGCCTCCACCACAGCGCCGTAGGCGCTCCACGGCCAGCGCGGATCCCAGTCCAGCAGTTCCTGCAATCGCGCGCTGTCGGCCTGGTTGCCCTTGCTCAACCAGCGCTGCACGCGTTGCAGACGTGGCTGACGCTCGCTGGCGATCATCTCCATCACCAGTGCGCCCTGTGCGCGCTCGCGCTGCAGTGCCAACAGCAGCCAGCGCTGTGCGGCATGATCGCCCGCCATGTCGTGACGCTCGCCCAGCAGCAGGCGCTGCGCGCCGGCGGCGCGCTGCAGGAACGTGGCTGCGTCCAGGGGCTGGCCGCTGGCCAGGTCGATCACCGTGCCAGGCATCGGCTGCGCGCCGACCATGCCCGCCAGCGCCAGCAGGCACAGTGGCAGCCAGCGGCGGCTAGAACGCCACATTGACGCCCATCGAGACGGTACGGCCGCGGCCGTTGCCGCGGTCCAGGATCGGGCTGAAGATGCTGTCGATCGAGGCATTGTTGTCATAGGACTTGTTCTGCAGGTTTTCGATGTTCAGCCACAGCGTGGTGTTGGCCTGCGGCTTGAAGCTGGCGTAGAAGTCCAGCAGCACCCCGGTGCCGCCGGTCTTGCGGGTCTGGAAGAAGTCGTAGCCTTCTTCGGTCGGTCCGGAGTACTCGGCGCGCAGGCCGGCCTGCACGCGCTGCTGCCACCAGCGACCGCCCACGTCCAGGGTCCAGTAGCGGTCGGGCAGGGCAGTGATGTCTTCCAGGTTGACGAATTCGATGGCCGGCGCACTGGTACGCGAGCGGGTCCAGCTGAGCGTGGCGTGGTAGCGCTCGCTGGCGTAGTGCGCTTCCAGCTCGACGCCGTGCATGCGCACCACACCGGGATGGTTCATCCAGCGGGTCGTGGCAGTGAAGTCGTCCGCATCCAGCACGTCGGTCCAGGCATTGAGCTGCGGATCGCTGTCGATTGGCACCACCAGCGGCTCCACTTCCGGCGGATGCACGATCAACAGGTACTGCGGCTTGATGTAGTCGCGGATGCGGTTGTCGAAGCGGGTGATGCGCAGCTGCGCCAGGTCACCATCGACCAGCAGCGAATCGGTGCTGAGATTGGCACCGAACTGCAGGTTGCGTGAGCGCTCGCGGCGCAGGAACGGATTGGCACCGATACCGTCGGCGACGCTGGCGTCCTCCAGCGGGATCTTCTCGAAGAACATTTCCTGCACACGCGGCGGCCGCGAGGTGCGCGAGACTTCAGCGAACAACTGCAGCCAGTCGGTGGCCTGCAGCGAGAGCGCCAGGCTGGGACTGAGTGCGCGCTCGCTGCGGCGCACGTCGATGTCACCGCCATTGATCTGCGTGCATTGGCCCGGAACATCGGAACACACCGGAATATGGCCGCCGATGCGATAGCGATCCTGGCGCAGGCCAGCGGTCAGCGCGTAGATGTCGTACTGCAGTTCCAGGGTGCTGAACACGCTGTCCAGCTGGCTGCGGCCCTGCGGGTTGGCGCCGCGCAGGATAGGGGTGTCGGCCACGTAGATGTCCGACTGGTGCTTGATGCCGGTGTTCCAGCGCGCCTGCAGGGCGCCGATATCGAAGCGGCTGGTGTTGTCGAGCGTCCAGCTGCTGAGGCTGCTGTGGGTGCGGCGGCCGATGTAGTTTGAATCCTCCACCGGCGGATAGAACAGCCGGGTCTTGTTGCTGGCGAAGGTCGCACGCAGGTCGATCCACGGCGTGTAGGGTGTGTAGTGGTAACTGGCGCGCTGGTTGCGAGCGGAAATCTGCCACGGATAGTTGTGGTAGAAGTCGTTCTCGTAGCGCATGTGGCTCAGGTCGAGCCGATGCTGGTCGCTGGGTTGCAGGCGCGCTTTCAGCAACCAGCTGCTGGGCTGCTGGCTGCCCGGATCGGCGTTGTTCTTCTGCCCATGGGCGGTGGCGTATTCGCTGTTGCGGCTGCTGCTTGCGGCAGCCAGCAGGCCGAACTGGCGGTCGCCACCTTCTTCGCTGTGACGCCAGGCACCGGCGAAGGTGCGGCCATTGCCGTAGCCATTGTTCCCTTGGCGGTAGCCGGCACGCAGGCCCCAGTCACGGCCCTCGCCGAGCAGATCGTCGATGTCCAGCGTGCGGAAGTTGGCACTGCCGGCCAGCGTACCGGCGCCATCACCGCCGGCTACCGCACCACGCTGCACGTCCACACCGGCGAGCAGGAACGGATCGACATAGGCGAACGGGCCACCGGAGCCATGCCCGGCGTTGTTGCGGAAGGTCTGGGTGACCCCATCGATCATGGTGTTGACCCGGCCCGCGCCGGTCATGCCCCGGATATTGACCTGCAGCCCGGGCTGGCTGCGCGAATGGAAGCTGTGCGTGCCGGGCATCGAGCGCAACAGGCTGTTGCCCTCCTGGCGTTCGGCCATGGCCACGCGTTCGCTGCCGACAGTCGGCGCGAAACCATCGCGGGTGGCAGGGACGTACTGGCTGGCACCGGCACCGGGATCATGGCCGAGCGCATCGTGGCCCTGCACACGCAGCGGGCCGGTGCGGCGGCTACCGTCGCCGGATTCGGCCGGTGCCGGCTCCAGCGTGGCGCGGCGTGCATCGATGAAGCGCGGTCGCAGGCCACTGCCGAGCAGCAGGCGCGACAATGCCTGGGCGTCGTCGAAGTCGCCTTGCAGTGCAGGTGCGGTGTGGCCGGCAGGCAGCGCCGCGCCAATCACCAGGTCGACGCCGCTCAACCGGCTGTAAGCGTCCAGCGCGCTGGCCAGCGGCTGGGCGGGGACATCGTAATGACGCGATGTTGTCTGTGCCTGCGCGTGGGCGGGCAGCGACGGGAACGCGCTGGCGCAGGCCAGCGACAGGGCGAGGACAAGGGGGCGGTGGCACAGCATCGGGGGCTCCAGGGGCTGACGCAGAGCGTCGTCATCCCGGGTAGACGCGTGGGCAGGGCCGATGTCAGGGTGCATCGCGTCGCCCCGTGCGCGGGGGCAGCCAGACCTGCAGGTTGCCGCCAAGGCGCAGCACGCGCACATGCAGCTGCGCCGCCAGCTGGTCGCGGCTGTGGGCGGCGCCTGCGGTGCTGCCAAGCAGCGTGACCGGCTGCTGGCGCAGGCGCGCGCCGACGATCCAGGTGTGGCCACCATGCCAGCGATCAAGGTCCTGGACGACCTCGCCCAGCGGTGTGGAGACCCAGTGCAGGCGCCGCTCGCGCCAGGCCAATGCGCCCGGATCGGCGGGCACGGTCATGCCCGGGCCGACGCTGTCGAAGCGCAGTTGTTCACCCTCGGCAACCACGGCATGGCTGTTGCCGCTGTCCACGCGGACGCGATGCTCGGTAACCGTGACCCGGCTGCTGCTGTCCAGCACGGCCAGGTCGAACGCGGTCCCCAGTGCGGTCACCGTGCCTTGCGGCGTGTGCACCTGGAACGGGCGGACCGCATCGGCAGCTACCTCGAAGCCGGCCTGGCCGCGTTGCAGCTGCAGCTGCCGGCGTTGAGCATCGATGCGGACATGTACTTCGCTGCCCGGCGACAACCGTACCCGCGTGCCATCCGGCAGCCGTTCGTCACGGATCTCACCGGCGGCGGTACGCAGCACCTGTGCAGGCGGTGGCGAGGCATGGCGGCTGTACAGCCCAAGTGTGCACAGCAGCAGGACCGCGATGCCGGCCTCGCGCAGGCGGCGGCGCTGACGGCGCTGTTGCTGGCGTTGCAGGCTCGGCAGGGCAGCACCGGCCTGCCACAGCTGCTGCAGGTGCCGGTACTGCGCGGCGTGGCGTGGATCCGCCTGCAGCCACTGCTCGAACGCGGGTTCGTCGCGGTCGCCGTCGTGGCCATCCAGCCACCAGCGCGCGGCTTCGCGTGCGATCGTCTCCTGGTTCATGCACCTGGCACCCGCTGCAGGGTGACCAGCGCGCGCAGCAGATGACCGTGCGCGGTCTGCCGGCTGATGCCGAGCTGGCGGCCGATTTCAGCCAGCCCCAGCTGTTCCACCCGGGCCAGCAGGAACACCTGGCGCGAGCGTGGTGGCAGCGCGGCGATGATCGCATCGAGGTGGCGCAACTGTTCGGTGTCGAGCAGGCGCTGTTCCGGCTGCGGTGCCGGATCAACCAGGGCCAGCACATGCGCATCCTCCAGCGGTGCTTCGCGGCGACGCTGGCGCTGGCGGTAATGGTCGGCAATCAGATTGTGGGCAACGCGATACAGGTAGGCGCGGCCATTGCCCAGCAGACCGCTGGCAGCGACCTTCAGGAAGCGCAGCCAGGTTTCCTGGACGACGTCATCGGCGTCGCAGCGTTGCGGGAGTTTGTGGCGGACATGGGCATGCAGCGGCCGGTAATGGGCCGCGCACAGCTGCGCGACATCCGTCTGTTCGACAGGCGTGGACACGGGGCGGGCAACAACTGGGAGGGGAAACAGCCCGCGGCGGCAAGGGCAGCGGCTGCACCTTACAGCAAAAGAGAATCATTTGCATCTGTTGGCGGTGTGCGTCGACAGGCGGACGGTAGAGTCGACTGCCAGTCGACTGGTTTTCTGATCGACTGCTCCTTCCGTAACAGCTGCAGAATCCCGTGCTTCGCGCGGTAGTCGACTAACCGTCGACTCTACCGTCTGCCACTTGGTTGTTGCCGCGGTAGTCGCAGTGGATCTGCAGTGCTTCGGTCGGGTTGTGGTGCAGATCGAAACCGCACTGCTGCAGGCTGTGCTTCACCCGCGCGATCGCTTCGGCATGGCGGGCGACGCGGCGCGCCTGCCAGACGGGAGGCGTGAATACGCCCAACGGCAACAGCCGCAGCCGTTGGCCATGCAGCACCAAGGAGACATCGACGTGACGTCCATCGATGTCGTGACCGTTGGCACCAAAGATGGCATCGACCTCATCGCGGCGCTGCGGATAGCAGGTGCGGAACAGGGCGATGCCCAGCCGGCGCACCGCGCGGCGGAAGCCGCCGAGGCGGCTGTGGCCGGATTCGAAGCCGCGCGTGACCAGCAGGCCGAGCCCGGAAGGCAGCAGCGCCTGCGCGTCGAGCAGGCACTGCAGTACCTCTGCTTCGATCTGGATGTGGGTGGAGGGCCAGCGCGGGGCGACACGCAGCCCGTGGTGGTTGCCGCATTGCAGGGTCAGCATGCGTGAAGCCTGGCATGGGACCAGGTCGCCGGGTAGTGCCGGCCGCTGGCCGGCAGATCCGGATGCCGGCCAGCAGCCGGCACTACCGCCGTCGGGTTAGAGATTGCGGTACTGGATCTGAACCGCCAGCACGCGCAGGCCGTCGGCGTTGCTGGACAGGATGCGCTCTTCGCCGATGCCTTTCTGCCGTTGCAGCTGGTAGCCCTGATCGGCGGGCAGCTGTGCGGCGATGCTGTCCATGTGCTGCCGGGCATCGGGGCCGCTGCAGTCGAAGTGGCCCCAGTAGGCGCCATTGCGGTGGATCTGCAATCGGTAGTTCATCGGGCTGTCTCCGGTAGTTCCTGCAACCACTGGCTGAACATCGCGGTGGCCGCTGCCGCCAGCGGTGCGCCATAGCGGCGTGCCTGCGCACGCAGGTCGTTGGGGTCGATGCCGGCCTGGGCCAGCTCCAGGGTGTGCCCGATCAACCAGCGCTCGAACTGGCGCGCATCCAGTTCAGGATGGCACTGCAGGGCCAGGGCGTGGTGACCGATGGCAAAGGCCTGGTGGCGGCAGGCCGGCGTGCAGGCCAACCGGCGCGCACCTGCCGGGAGCTCGAATGCCTCGCCATGCCAATGCAGTACCGGAATACCCTGTAGCGCCAGCAGTGGTGAACGCTGACCCTCATCGGTCAGCAGCAGCGGCGAAAAGCCGATTTCCTTGCCACCGCTGGGCGCAACCTGTGCGCCCAGCGCGCGTGCCATCAGCTGCGCACCCAGGCAGATGCCCAGGGTAGGCCGCTGCTGTAACAGCCGTCGTTGCAGCAGCGCGATGCTGTCGTCGAGGAACGGGTAAAGACCAACATCATTGACGCTGATCGGCCCGCCCAGCACCAGCAGCAGGTCGGCCGTTTCGGCTGGATCGAGGGCATCGACGCCGGCCTGCAGCACCTGCAGCTGCCAGCCCTGTGCCAGCAGCAGCGGGTGCAGGGTGCCGAGGTCTTCGAAGGCGACGTGTTGCAGGACAACCGCGTGCTTCATGCCTGGGCTCCGTTGTTCGGCCAGTAGAAGCTGTCCGGGGTAGCGCGGGCGCCGAAGATGGCCTGGCCGACACGGACCACGGTCGCGCCTTCCTCGATGGCCACTTCGAAGTCACCGGACATGCCCATCGACAGCTGCGACAGGTCGAGGCCAGGTGGGGCGCTGCGTTGCAGCTGATCGCGTAGTTCACGCAGGCGCACGAAGCAGGCGCGCACGCGCTCGACGTCGGGGCTGAAGATGGCCAGGGTCATCAGGCCACGTACGCGCAGGCGGTCGAAGGTCGGCAGCTGCTGCACAAATGCCTCGACAGCAGCGGGTTCCAGGCCGTACTTGCTCGGTTCGGCGGAGGTGTTGACCTGTACGAACACATCCAGCGTGCGATCCTCCAGCTGCAGGCGCTGTTGCAGGGCCTCGGCCACGCGCAGGCTGTCCAGGGCCTGGAATTCGCTGGCGAAGCGTGCCACGTAGCGCGCCTTGTTGGTCTGCAGATGGCCGATCACCGACCAGTGCACGCCGAGGTCGGCCATCGCTTCGGCTTTGCGCTGTGCCTCCTGCACCTTGTTCTCGCCCAGTTCGTGGCAACCGGCGGCCACCGCCATGCGGATACGGGCGTCATCGACGGTCTTGCTGACCGGCAGCAGGCGTACGCCGGCCGGGTCGCGGCCGATGCGGGCACAGGCATCGGCGATGCGTTGGCGCACCGTGACCAGGTTGGCGGCGATCTGTTCGACAGACTGGGCGACGGGCCAGTCGGCGGCGGCAAGGGGCATGCGGGCACCTCCAATGCAGGGCGGCCAGGGTGGGATACACTGGCACAGGACAAGAATTATTTTGGCATAGGACAAAATGAAAATCACCGGGCATAGCGCCGAGTCGATCTTCGACAGCATCCGCGATGGCATCGGCAAGGGCCGGTTGCCAGCGGGCAGCGTGCTGCCACCGGTGCGCGAGCTGGCCGAACAGCTGGCGGTGAACCGCAACACCGTGGCCGCCGCCTACAAGCGGCTGGACGCGGCCGGCCTGGCCAGCACCGGTGGCCGCCGCGGCACGGTGGTGCGCGGACTACCGCCGACGATGGCGCGCGAGGGCACCCCACCGGGATTGGCCCTGCATGACCTGGCCGGTGGCAATCCGGATCCACGCCTGCTGCCGCCCTTGCGGCTGGCTCCGGCTGCGCCGCGGCTGTATGGCGTGGGTACGGTCGACCCACGGCTGCAGTCGTTGGCGCGGGCCTCGCTGGATGCGGACTGCCCCGTCGGCTATGCGCTGGAACTGACCCATGGTGCGGTCGATGGCATCGAGCGCCTGTTGGCGGCGTGGCTGCTGCCGGGCGACCGGATCGCGGTGGAGGATCCCTGCTTCCTCGGCAGCCTCAATGTGCTCAATGCCTTGGGCCACGCGCCATTGCCGGTGACGGTGGATGCACATGGCATGCAGGTGGAGTCGCTGCGCCAGGCACTGGAGGCCGGCGCGCGTGCGGTGCTGCTGACCCCGCGTGCGCACAATCCGACCGGGGCCAGCCTGGATGCGAAACGGGCACGGGCGCTGCGCCAGGTGCTGACGGCCTACCCGCAGGTGGCGGTGTTGATCGACGATCATTACGCGCTGCTCTCGCAGCAGGCCTATCACTCGGTGCTGCCGCTGGATGGCCGCCGTTGGGCAGTGCTGCGCTCGCTGTCCAAGCCAGTGGGCCCGGACCTGAGGCTGGCCTGGCTGGCCTGCGATGAAGCAACGGCCACGCGGTTGCGGTTGCGGTTGGCGTCCGGTACCGGCTGGGTCAGTCATCTGCTGCAGGACGCGGCCATCTCGGTGCTGGCCTCTTCCGCGCAGCGGGCCAGGATCGTGGCTGCGGGTGAGCGCTACCAGCAACGCCTGCAGTCGCTGCAGGAGCTGCTGCGGGCGCGCGGCGTGCCGACGCCGCAGCCGATGGAAGGCTTGAACCTGTGGCTGCCGTTGCCGGCCGACAGCCATCGGCAGGTACTGGCGCTGGCCTCGCGTGGCTGGCATGTGCGCGCGGGCGAGGTGTTCGCGGTGGCTGCGCCGGGGCATGGCCTGCGCATTACCTGCGCGGCACTGGGCGCGACGCAGTTGCGGCAACTGGCCGATGATCTGGCGGCGGTGTGCGGTTCGTAGCGTCGAGCTTGCTCGACGGCCCGTCACGCAGCGTCGAGCGATGCTCGACGGCTTCTACCCACAGCAGCCGAGCATGGCTCGGCTCTACAATGATGAAGGAAAGCCGAGCATGGCTCGGCTCTACAAAGGTGAAGCGACGTCGAGCAAGCTCGACGCTACGGCGTGCGGTGATCAGGGCGCGGCGTTGGCACCGGGGCGGACGTAGTAGGACTGGCCGCTGTCATCGACAAACATCAGCTCCGGCTTGCCCTGCCAGGAGGTGAGCATGGCGCCGGTGTTGTTCTGGTGCTTGACCATCAGGCTGGCGCCCCGGTCCGGATTGGCGACGACCTTGAAGACTTCGGTGGTGCCGCTGGCGTCGTCCAGGGTCAGCACGGCTTCGCCGCCGCGGTCGCTGGTGCCGTAGCCACCGCGCTCGGAGCCATCCGGGCCGAGCAGGATCAGCCCGGAAAGCGCCGTGGCGCGCGGCCCTTGTGGGCGCCCCTGGCTGAGCGGATCGGGAACCGGTGCACCGAGGATCACGCGCGGTTGACCATTGCCATCGTGGATGACCAGGCCGCGTGCCTCGATGATGCGCTGTGGTGATTGGCTGCGATGCAGGTTCCAGGCGGTCCAGCCGGATACGAGCAGGGCAAGGGTCGAGACCCCCAGGGTGGTCAGCAGCAGCGCACGGGGCATCGGGTCGTCCTTCCTTGGATGTGCCGACGATAGCGGATGCAAAAGGTGATGGGTAGAGCCGGCCGAGTAGAGTCGACTGGGTAGAGTCGACTGTTAATCGACCGCTGTTCGATCAGGTCGCGGAAATTCCCGCGCTGGCGCGCGCAAGTCGACTGACAGTCGACTCTACCCAGTAGCCATCACCCAGCAGCCATCACCCGGTAGCCGTTACGCCGTCATTCCCGGGATCAGTGGAAATCGCGGCTGTGGCTGCGCAGGCCCTGCAGCAGTTCATCCAGGCAGTGCATGCGCTGCACGATGACATGCTGCACGCCATCAACACGCTCCAGTCGGCCGTCGATCTGCATCAGCTGGGTGTCGACCAGCACCCGGTGCTGGCGGTCGGCCAGGTGCCGCCAGACCACCGCATTGACCATGCCGGTCTCGTCCTCAAGGGTGAGGAAGGTGACGCCGCTGGCGGTCTGCGGGCGCTGGCGCATGCGTACCAGGCCGGCGATGCGCACGCGGCGGCCGTGGCCGTGCCCGGCCAGCTGCGCGGCATCCAGGCAGCCACGGCTGCGCAACTGCGCACGCAGGAACGAGATCGGATGGCGACCCAGCGTGGTGGCGGTGCTGCGGTAGTCGGCCTGCATGTCTTCCCAGGCGCTGGGCAGCGGCAACGGCACGCGGGCCTCGGCCGTGGCACGCGCCTGATCGAACAAGGGCAACCGGTTTTCCACGCCGGAGATATCCCAGCGCGCACGATGGCGATGGCCACTGAGCCCACGCAGCGCACCAGCATCGGCCAGCAGGCCCTGCTGGCGGCGGTCCAGTGCGGTGCGCTGGCACAGGTCGCTGACATCGTCGAACGGACGCCGCGCACGCTCGCGCACGATGGCCTGCACGGCCGGTTCGCTGCAGCCGTCGATCAGGCGCAGGCCGAGCCGGATCGCCGCCGGCCCCTTGCTGAAATCCAGCGTGCAGTCCCAGTTGCTGTGGCGCACGTCCACCGGCAGCACGCCGATGCCGTGCCGGCGCGCGTCCTGCAGCAGCTGGTCGGGGCTGTAGAATCCCAACGGCTGGCTGTTGATCAGGCTGGCGGTGAACGCGGCGGGATGATGGCACTTCAGCCAGCAGCTGTTATAGGTCAGCAGGGCGAAGCTGGCAGCATGGCTTTCCGGGAAGCCGTAATCACCGAAGCCCTTGATCTGCTCGAACAGGTGTTCGCCGTACTCACGGCTGAAGCCATTCTTCAACATGCCGGCCAGCAACTTCTCGCGATGCGGTTCCAGGCCGCCACGACGCTTCCATGCCGCCATCGAGCGGCGCAGGGCATCGGCTTGGCCAGGTGTGTAACCTGCTGCTTCCACTGCCAGCTGCATTACCTGCTCCTGGAACAGCGGTACGCCCAACGTGCGTGCGAACACGCGCTCCAGTTGCGCTGGATAGAGCGGATTGTTCGGGTCGTTCAGTGCATCCGGGCCTTGCTCGCGCAGGATCCTCCGCCGTTCCAGATAGGGGTGCACCATGTCGCCCTGGATCGGGCCGGGGCGCACGATCGCCACTTCGATCACCAGATCGTAGAAGTTGCGCGGCTGCAGGCGTGGCAGCATCGCCATCTGCGCACGCGATTCGATCTGGAACACGCCGATGGTGTCGGCGGCGCAGATCATGTCGTAGGTCTTCGTATCCTTGGCAGGGATCGCATCCATGCGCCCGCTGTGCAGGCCGTGCTGCTGCAGCATCGCCAGGCATTTGCGGATGGCGGTGAGCATGCCCAGCGCCAGGCAGTCGACCTTCATCAGGCCGGTGGCATCCAGGTCATCCTTGTCCCACTGGATGACGGTGCGGTCGGCCATCGCCGCGTTCTCCACCGGCACCAGGGTCGACAGCGGATGCTCGGAAATCACGAAACCGCCCGGGTGCTGTGACAGGTGGCGCGGGAAGTCGATCAGTTCGGCCGTCAGTGCCAGCAGCCGCCGCATCAGCGGTGTATCCGGATCGAAACCGCGCTCGCGCAGGGTCTCCGGCAGCGGTACATGGCCACCCCAGTGGTCCATCGCCGCGCCCAGTTCGTTGACCTGGTCCATCGGCAGGCCGAGCGCACGGGCCACGTCGCGGATCGCGCTGCGGCCACGGTAGCTGATCGCCACCGCAGTCAATGCGGCGCGTTCACGACCATAGCGGTTGAACACGTACTGCAGCACTTCCTCGCGGCGCTCGTGCTCGAAATCGATGTCGATATCCGGCGGCTCGTCGCGCTCGGCGGAGATGAAACGCTCGAACAGCAGGTTGCTGCGCGCCGGGTCGATCTCGGTCACGCCCAGCACGAAGCACACCGCCGAGTTGGCCGCCGAACCACGCCCCTGGCAGAGGATGTCCTGGCTGCGCGCGAAACGCACGATGTCCTGCACGGTGAGGAAGTAGGAGGCGTAGTTCTTCTGCTTGATCAACGCCAGTTCGTGCTCGATCTGCGTGCGTTGTGCCGGTTTTATGCCGTCTTTCCAGCGCCACGGGATGCCACGCTCGACCAGCACCCGCAGCCAGCTGTCCGGATCATGCCCTTCGGGCACCAGCTCACGCGGGTAGGTGTACTGCAGCTGCTCCAGCGTGAAGTGGCACCGCTCGGCGATGCGCAGGGTCTCGGCCAGCAGTTCGGGCGGGTACAACTGGGCCAGTGCTGTGCGTGGACGCAGGTGGCGCTCGCCGTTGGGGAACAGGCGCCAGCCGGCTTCGGCCACGCTGCAACGGTGGCGGATCGCGGTCAGCGTGTCCTGCAGGGCGCGGCGGCGGCGTACATGCATGTGCACATCGCCACTGGCCACCAGTGGCAGGCGATGGCGTTCACCGAACGCCTGCAGTTGCTGCAGGCGGCGCGCATCGTCGTGCTCGTGGTGCAGCTCCACCGCCAGCCACAGTCGATCGTTGAAGGCATCGCGCAGCAGCTCCAGGTCGGTGGCGGCCGGGTGCCGGTCCAGCCACAGGCACAGCAGGCCGTCGGGCAGGCCGAGAATATCCTCGCGCAGGCAGCGGTACTCGCCCTTGGCCGCCCGCCGCCGGCAGAGGGTGATCAACTGGCACAGCCCGGCATAGGCGGCCTGGTCGGTGCACAGCAGGGCCAGCTTCGGCCCATCCTCGAGCTGGAATTCGGCGCCGACGATCAGCGCCACGCCATGCGTCTTTGCCGCCTGCCAGGCGCGCACGATGCCGGCCAGCGAGCACTCGTCGGTGATCGCCAGGGCGCGGTAGCCCTGGCCGGCCGCGCGTGCGAACAGCTCTTCGGCGATCGAGGCGCCACGCTGGAAACTGAAGGCCGACAGGCAATGCAGTTCGGCGTAGCCGGGCAGTCCGCTGTGCATCACGGCTCAGCCGAACCAGCCGTGCAGCATCCACGGCGCATGCGGGTCGTTGCGGGTGCGGAACGCCCAGCCGCGCTGACCGTGCGCGGTTTCCACCACGTAATAGTCGCGCCGTGCATCGGCCTGGTCCCACCAGCCCGATTCGATCCGCTCCGGCCCGGCGACGATGCGCAGGCGCGGGTCGCGCAGGGGCTGCGGCGTCTCCAGCAGCCAACCGGGGCGCAGCGGCCAACACGCGGGCGGCTTGACCGGTGGCTGGCTACCACTGGCGCGTTCGGGTCGATGGTCGGCCTGTACCGCCAGCGGCTGCACCGCATCATCGCCCAGCCGTGCGCGCAGGCGTTCGCGCAGCTGGTTCCAGGGCATCGCCTGCGCGGGCCGGGTATCGAACAGATCGCGCGCGGCCGGTACGAACGGTGGCAACTGCTCGGCCTGCAGGCGCAGCGCGCGGCTGCCGGCGGGCAGGGCGAAGGCCTCCATGCGGTTGCGCGCGATCTCGAACAGCAGCGCGGCATCGCGCTCGGGTGCCAGCAGGCCGATGGTCAGCACGCTGGGCGGCAGCAGATCATGCTCGAAATGCAGGTCGAACTGCTGCACGCCGCCATCGCGCGAGCACAGGAAGGCGGCCAGGTCCAGCAGCAGGCGGCGCAGCGGGAACAGCAGGGCCTGGCTGGATTCGATCTCGTATTCGAATTCGATGCGTGCATCGAAACGGTCCGGTGGCTGGTAGTAGCGCAGCGGCGCGGTGGGCAGGCCCCGCAGTGCGTCCAGCTGCTGCAGCACCTCGGGTGCGAAGCGCCGGGCCAGGCTGTCGCGTGGCAGGTCGAGCACCGTGCCCAGCGTGCGCAGGCCGGAGCGGCCGAGCACGGTCACCGCATCACTGGGCAGGCCGCAGCGTGGCAACGGCAGCTGTGCCAGCACTGCCGGCAACTGCTGCGCATCGAGGCCAAGGCCGTCATGCACGTTGGCCAGCGCGCGTGCGGCATGCGGGTTGGGCGCGGCCACCAGGCGATGGCGGAAACCGAGTTCATGCAGTTCGTTGCGCAGGCGCTGTTCGATGGCGGGCCAGTCACCGAACAGGGCGCGGCTGGCACCGATCTCCAGTACCAGCGCATGCGGGAAATCGAGGCTGACCTGCGAGCTGTAGGCGTAGGCCCAGCTGGCCAGCAGCTGCCGGGTGTGCTGTTCGGCGTTGGGGTCGTAATCGTGCAGATGCAGGTCCTGCACCAGCACCTGCGCGGCCGACAGCAGCATGCCCGGGCGCAGGCCCACCGCGCGCGCGGCCGGGCTGACCGCGCGCAGCACGCGGCGCTGGGCCGGCCCCTGCAGCAGCACCAGCGGCCGCTGCGGGTCCGGCTGCAGGCGCAGCACGCTGTCCAGCGCCAGCTGCGGCAACAACAGGCAGGCCCAGTGCATGGCGCGGCCTCAGTGCGCGATGGCCAGCGGCAGTGGCTGTGCCGGCGGCAACCCGCCGCGGCACTTCAGCACCCGCACCTGGCCATGCTCGAGCTGCAGGCGCAGGCTGGCCGGGGAGGGGTTGCGCGCCGCACGTGCTTCGCGGAACACGAAGCCCAGGCACTGGCCGCTGTCGGCGGCCACCTGCAGGCGGCGCAGGGCGCGGTCGTCGGCCTGCTGCGGCCAGCACAGCACCGCCGCACAGGCGGCAGAGCGCAGGCATTGTTCGGCCGCCCACAGCGCCTGCTTCGGTGTGGCCTGGATGATCTGCAGCTGGGCCAGCTCCAGCCCGGCGGCGGCCCAGGCCGGCGCATGCGGGCGATAGGGCGGGGCGATCAGCACGATCGGGCGGTCGCGTTGGCTCAGCCGGGCCAACGCCGGCCAGACCAGGGCCAGTTCGCCCACGCCGGGCGCGGCCTGCAGCACCTCGCACAGCCCGCTGGCCGGCCAGCCGCCACCGGGCAGGCGGGCGTCCAGGGCCGGGTGGCCGCTGGCCAGATGGTCGCTGGCCGGCCCGTGGCGGGCCGGGCCACGCCACAGCTGGCGACCATCCAGCAGCCGGTCGAGGGCGACAACGGCGCCCATCAGCCGGTCCTCCAGGGGAGGCGCCGGGCAGGCTGGAAGCGGCAGAGATGGGCGGAAACGGCGGGCATGGAGCGAGTATCGACAGGCGCGTATCAGGGGCTGAGACCGGACATGCTACTCGCGTTGTAAGTAGAATTACTAATGAAATCGGCGGGTCGGGTTTCAGGTTGCTGAAGGGGTAAAGGAGTGCCGACCAAGGTCGGCACCCACCCGGTATGGGACGGAATGCCGATCAAGGTCGGCACCCACAGGCCCCGGTTACGGGCGCACCGGCAACGCCACCGGTCGCAACGGTGCGGCATCGCCGCCGCGGATCTTCAACGGGCCGCCGATGAAGGCGAACTCGTAGACCTTGTCGCGGGCCAGTTCGTCCAGTGCCACCAGTTCGATGATCGGCGCACCCTGCTGGGCCAGCAGGTAGGTGTGCAGCGGCACGTAGTCGTCGGACACCTCCGACGGGAAGGTCTCGAAGCTGAGGTTGTCGGCGCCGACGATCATCGCGCCGCTGTCTTCGACCAGGAAGCGCGCCGCGTCCAGGCCCATGCCCGGCGGGTTGGCCATGTAGGCCTTCGGCTGCTCGAACAGGCGCATGCGGCCGGTGCGGATCAGCACCACGTCGCCCTGCTGCAGCGTCACCTTCTGCCGTGCCAGCGCATCCTTCAGGTCCTGGCGGGTGACGCGGTAGCTGTCCGGCAGCATCTCCACGCCCTTGGCGCCGGCCACGTCGATCAGCACGCCACGGGCGATCAGTGGCGGGAATTTCTCGATGCCGGTGACCTTCCAGCCACGGTCGCCCAGATGCTTGTCGGCCTCGAAGCCGTTCCAGATCTTCCCGTGGATGCCGAAGTGGTTCAACGCATCGATGTGGGTGCCGGTGTGGCTGTACATCGAGAAAGCGGTGCCGGTGTAGCTGCGGGTGAGGTTCATGGTTTCGCCCACGCCCATCGGATCATCCATCACCGTGCCGCGCGGGGTGTGGGTCATCCAGAACTGGTAGTGCGGGTCGCCGGCGTCCTGCCAGCTGGGCATGCCGACGTAGTACTCGGTGGCCAGGTCATAGGCCTTGCCGCCGCTGACCCGCGACAGGATCGCCGCGCGCGAGGCGTCGGTGATCAGGTTGAGGCGGCCGATCTCGTCCTTCGGCCCCCAGGGGCTGGTGCCGACCTGCTGGCCGGAGGGAACGCGTTCGTGCGCGGACACTGTGGTGGAAGCCGCGGTGCCGGCCAGCAGCAGGGCCAGTGCGGTGGCCAGGGTACGTGGGGTCATGGGTAATCTCCTTGTGGGGTGGGGGGCGGTGCGGTTCAGGCCGCGACCAGGTGCGCCAGGGCCTGGCGCAGGTGTGGCAGCGGCAGGGTCTGCAGGCGCAGGCCGTTGCCGCCGATCACGGTGGGAATGGAGTGGATGCCGAGGGCCGCGGCTTCGGCACGATCGGCCTGCACGCGCTGGCGTACGGCGTCGCTGCGCATCGCATCGGCGAAGGTGCCGCGCCGATGACCCAGCGATTCGGCGATGTCCAGCAGCACATCGGCATCGCCGATGTTGCGGTGCTGGTGCAGGTGCGCCCACTGCACCGCGTCGAACATCGCGCCATGGGCGTCGTTGCCGCCGATCAGCCCGGCGGCCTGGCAGGCCAGTGCGCCCAGCCAGCCGGAGGGATACTCGAAGTCCTGTGCGCGCATGCCTTCGATATCGATGCGCGCGGTGTCTTCATGCGCGGCGCAGTCGGTCCAGTGGCGCAGGATGGTCGCCTTGGCGCGCGCCATCGAGCCGAACACCTCGATCATCCGGGCGCGCGAGTCCTGCAGCACGAAGCTGCGGTGGCGCACCTGGATGCCGAGTTCGGCCGAGACCTGCTGCAGGCGCGGGGCCAGCACGAAGCACCAGCCGCAGACCACGTCGTGGAAGAAATCGACCACCGGCGCTGCGGTGGCGGGGGAAGGAGCGGAAGACATCTGCCTGCCATCGGTGAAGGAGGAGGCGGCAGATTAGGCAGGGCGGCGTGGCCGAAACAGCACGCCACGGGCAGCTCAGTTTTCGCTGGGAGTTACGAATCCAGGCCGGCGCAGCCGGGCAGCTCGGCGTGCAGGAAATCGATGAAGGCGCGCACCTTGGGCTGCAGGTGGCGCGAGGTGGGGTAGACCGCATGCACGAAGCGTGGCGGATAGCGATGGTCGGGCAGCACCTGCTGCAGTTCGCCGCGGGTCAGCGCCGGTGCGGCCAGGAACGAGGGCAGGGCGCCGATGCCCATGCCGGCCACCAGCAGGTCACGCAGCAGCAGGCTGTTGTTGACGGTGACGCGCGCCGGCAGGGTGATCGAGACCTGGCCATCGGGGCCGAGCAGTGGCCAGCTGCCGGGCGAGTCGGACAGGCTGTAGGCCAACACGCTGTGCGCCTGCAGATCATCCACCGTGTGTGGCGCGGGGTGCTGCTGCAGGTAGGACGGTGCCGCACACAGCACCTGCTGCAGCGACGCCAGGCGGCGTGCCACCAGCCGCGAATCGTCCAGTTCGGCACGGATGCGCAGGGAGACATCGAAGCCTTCACCGACGGCATCGATCAACCGGTCTTCCATCAGCAGATCCAGTGACAGCTGCGGATGCTGCTGCAGGAAGCGCGGCAGCAGCGGCGACAACGTGCTCAGCGCGAACGACTGCGGCGCGTTCACGCGCAGGCGCCCGCCGACCTCGCCGCGCTGTTCGGCGATGCCGCGTTCCAGCGCCTCCAGTTCGTCGAGCAGACGGCAGCATTCGCGGTAATAGGCGTGGCCGGTTTCGGTCAGGCTCATGCGCCGCGTGGTCCGCTGCAGCAGCACCACCCCCAGGTGGGTTTCCAGCGTACGCAACTGCTTGCTCAGCCCGGCTGGCGAAAGGCCCAGGTCTTCGGCAGCGCGGGCCAGTCCGCCGCGTTCGACGATGCGGCGGAAGGCGCGCATCAGGTTGAAGGAATCCATGCCGGTCCCGCGTGCGATGAGGGCGTCATTGTAGATCCACGCCATGCGTGGATGCAGGAAACACGGTGCCGACCACTCTCCGCATCCACCTGCGGCACGCGCTTGCGCCGTTTGTTCAAGCCAGCAACCTACAGGCCACGCCAGCATGCAGGCCCCTCACTTTCCGGGTTGCCCATGAAGCACTGGATGCTCCGCCTGTATGCCCCCCTGTTCCTGCTTGGATTCGTCTCTGCCGCCATCATCTGGGTGGGGCACTGCCACGGCGATCCGCTATGGCTGCTGGCCCTGCTGGCGCTGGCCATCGCGCTCTCGTTCGGCGCCGAACGGGCCTGGCCGTATGATCCGGCGTTCAACCACGATCATGGCGACAGCGTGCGTGACACCCTGCACGCACTGGTCAATGAAGGGCTGAACCTGCTGTCGATCGCCGCAGTACCGTTGCTGGCGGCGGTCATTCCGTGGCAGGTGTGGCCGGTACAGTGGCCGTTCGCGTTGCAGGTACTGGTTGCCATCATCGCCGCCGATCTCGGCATCACCCTGGTGCACTACGCCAGCCATCGCATCGGCTGGTTGTGGCGGCTGCATGCCGTGCATCACAGCGTCACCCGCATGTACGGCTTCAACGGCCTGATGAAGCACCCGCTGCATCAGGCGGCCGAGGCGGTGGGAGGCGTGCTGCCATTGCTGGTGCTGGGCCTGCCGATGCCGGTGGCGGCAGTGCTGGCATTTGCCATCGCCATCCAGCTGTTGCTGCAGCACTCCAACGTGGACATGCGCCCCGGCGTGCTGGGCCGGGTGATGGCGTGGGCGCCGCTGCATCGCTTCCACCACATGCGCTACGGCACTGCTGGCGACGTCAACTTCGGGCTGTTCCTGACCGTCTGGGATCATCTGCTGGGGACCGCTTTCGATGCGCCGGGTTATCGGCTGCGGCAGCAGGACCTCGGCATCGGCAGCCAGCCGGACTACCCGCGCGATTACCCCGGGCAGCTGCTGGCGCCGTTCCGCGAACTGCCGCATGGCGAGGTGCCGGAATTACCCGAAGGCCTGCGCAGGCGGGAGTGATCGAGCGTGTCAGGCCGCGTGCAGCTGCAGGCCCTGCAGCTGTGCCGCACCGATGCCGAACATGCGGCGCAGGCTGCGCGACAGATGGGCCAGGTCGGCGAAGCCGGCGGCATGCGCGCTGTCGGTGAGGCTGTGCCCGCGCAGGTGATGTGCCAGCGCGATGCGCAGGCGCTGCCACAGCACCCAGCCGCGCAGGGTCACCGCCAGGTCGGACTGGAAACGCCGGTGCAGCTGGCTGGTCGACAGATGCGCCGCTTCGGCGATATCGGCGGCCGGCACCGGGCCCGGCAGGTGCTGGCTGATGCGGGCCAGCGCCGCCTGCACGCGGCGGTCGAGTGGCTGTGCGCGGCTCAGTCGCGGCAACCAGTCGTGCAGTTGCGCTGCAGTACCAGGCAGTGTGTGCAGATGCTGCTGGATCTGTTCAAGGTCGGCATGCGCCGGTTCGAGGAACACCGTGCAACCGGTTTGCGGCGCCGACAGGATTGCGTGCGGCTGGAACGAGGGCAGCCACAGCCGCTGGCCCTGCTGACGCACACCGTCGATTTCGACCTGCCAGGGCGCCTCCTCGCTCAACAGCAGCTGATGGGCGTAGTGCGCATGTGCAGCGCTGCCGCCGGCATGACCCTGCAGCACCGCCACGTGGGCATCCAGCAGCAGCGTGCCATTCCAGGGCAGGGCGGGGGAGGACATGGTGGGATTGTAGATCCACGCCATGCGTGGATGAATCTCCATCGAAATCGAATATTCCGAGAGTTGAACGAAGAGCAGCCGAGCATGGGCTCGGCCCTACAGCAGGCCGTGCGGGGAATTGTCGAAGGCGGGCCATTCCGCCATCGCACGGATAGCCGCTTTTGCTTCTGAGGTTGCCGGCCAGCGGCCGGCACTGCCGCGGGTGTGGGGCGCCACCCGGCCGCGCCGTCACCGCCCGTGCGGGGCGCCGCCCGGCCGTCACCTCATCGCCCGTGTGGATCCGGCCGGTGATGCACGTACTCGACCACCGTGCCATCAGGGTGCACGGCGTTGAACGCCGCGCCGGTCGGCACTACCTGCAGCGGGAAGATGATTTCGGCGCCGGCCGCGACCAGCTTGTCGTGATAGGGCCGAACATCGTCGACCAGCAGTGTGCCGGTGGTCGAGGTGAACGGTGCCAGCGCCGCCGCGCTGCCTTCGATCAGCAGGAACGCACCGACCATCGCCAGGCGCAGCCCGGCCTCCGGGAACGGAAACCCGGCATCGGCCACCAGGCCCTGCAACTGTTCGTAGAAGGCCACGCTGCGCTCCAGCTCACCGGGGGCCACGAACACCCGGATCAGCACGCGCGGCGCGCGCTGGCTGGACGTATCGCAGCGGTCGCGCCAGAGATGGTCGAAGTCGCGGTGGACGGTCATGGGCTCGGTTCGTGGCCAGGGATCTCCATTATCAGCAGCCCTGCGAGGCCTGCTGATGACCGCCGGTGATGGCCTGATAACCACCGGCCCGGTTGCCCCTGTGACTTAGGTCCTGTTGACAGGTGTGAACGCCCTCGCACAATCTTCACATGATTGGGTCGCCCTGCGCGGCCCGGGCAGGCAGGTTGTCACGCCGGGAGGAGGGTCCCGCGCGCAGACCGGCCCGCCCTTCGGCCTGCGGGACGTTGCCTGGCAACCCCTGCGCGGCATGAACGCTGCACCCTTCGGCGGCACTTTCCCTGGACCGATTGCCTTGGCAACGGAATTACGCCTGCCGATGAAAACGTTTACAAAGCCGCTTGCACTGTCCCTGGCCCTGTCTGCCGCACTGGCCGCCCCGGCCTGGGCCGACCCCGCCGCGTTCACCGTGCTGACCCTGGAACAGGCGCCCAACGCCGAGGCGATGCCGGCCCTGGCCGCGCAGCTGAAGAGCCTGAAGGTGGACGCGGTGAGCGTGCGTCAGGTGCAGCGCGGCATCGGCCAGGTCGATCCGCTGCAGGTACTGGCCGATGGCCTGGGCTATGAATACCGCTTCATCGCCGCCGGCAAGGACGATGGCCAGACCCAGCGCGGCCAGGCCGTGCTGACGCGGCTGCCGATCGCCGCTGAATCCGGCCCCGACCAGCCGGGCCTGAACTATCTGCGCCTGGACGATGGCCGCCACACCGTCGCGGTCTATACCGACGCCGGCGCAGGTGCCGCGCAGCTGCCGGCGCTGGTCACCCGTTCGCGGCTGGGTGCACCGGCGGTGCTGCTCGGCGCGGTGGCCGGTGACTCGGCCAAGGCCGCAGGCTTCGATCCGGCGCGGGTGGCGCTGGAAGCCGATGCCAGCTACTTCAGCGATGGCTTCCAGGCCGCCAGCAGCGCACCGTTCAAGGTGGAAGGCAGCAGCCTGCGCGCCACCCTGCTGACCCTGGCCTACGCTGCCGACAGGCACGGCGACGCACCGTGGATGGACACCACCCTCAACGCCGACGCGCGCGCCGCGCTGCTGCTGAAGGCGATGACCGAGGACGAGAAGTTCCAGATGCTGCACAGCTACTTCGGGCTGGGCAAGGACGGTGGCCCGCTGCCGGAAGGCGCGGTGGGTTCGGCCGGCTTCGTGCCGGGCGTGGCGCGCCTGGGCATTCCGTCGCAGCAGTCGGCCGATGCCGGCGTCGGCGTGACCAATCCCGGTGGCATTCGCCCGGGTGACTTCGCCACCGCGATGCCGTCGGGACCGTCCACCGCCTCCAGCTGGAACCGCGAAGTGGCCTTCGCCGGTGGCGCGACGATGGGCCGCGAGGCGTGGCAGCAGCGCTTCAACATCCTGCTGTCGGGCAGCGTCAACCTGCAGCGCGACCCGCGCAATGGCCGTAATTTCGAGTACGCCGGTGAAGATCCCCTGCTGGCCGGTTCGATGGTGGGCGCGTTGATCCAGGGCGTGCAGAGCCAGCACGTGATCTCCTCGATGAAGCACTTCGCGCTGAACGACATGGAGACCCGCCGCAACTTCCACGACGTGCGCATTGGCGAGCAGGCCATGCACGAATCGGACCTGCTGGCCTTCGAGATCGCGCTCGAAGCCGGTCGCCCGGGCGTGGCGATGTGCTCGTACAACAAGATCAACGGCACCTACGGCTGCGAGAACGGCTACCTGATGAACCAGGTGCTGAAGCAGGAGTGGAAGTTCCCCGGTTTTGTGATGTCCGACTGGGGCGGCGTGCACAGCGGTTCGAAGGCGGCGCTGGCCGGCCTGGACCAGCAGTCGGCCGGTGAAGTGTTCGATGCGGCGGTGTTCTTCGATGAGCCGCTGCGCCTGGCCGTGCACGGTGGCGTGGTGCCGCAGGCGCGCCTGAACGACATGGTGGCGCGCATCCTGCGCACGATGTTCCTGCACGGCAACTTCGACAACCCGCCGCAGCACCAGAAGGTCGATGCCGAGGCTGGTTTCGCCGTGGCCCAGCGCACGGTGGAAGAGGGCAGCGTTCTGCTGCGCAATGAAGGCAACCTGTTGCCGCTGGCCGACACGTTGAAGCGCATCGTCATCATCGGTGGCCACGCCGACAAGGGCGTGATCGGTGGCGGTGGTTCGTCGATGGTGGGCGTGACCGCCAAGGGCACCAATGCGGTGCCGGGCGTGCTGCCGACCACCTGGCCGGGCCCGGTGATCTTCCACCCGTCCTCGCCGCTGGAATCGCTGCGCGCAGCGCGTCCAGACGCAACCATTACGTATGTGGACGGCACCAATGCCGCTGCTGCGGCCAAGGCTGCCGCGCAGGCCGACGTGGCCATCGTGTTCGCTACCCAGTGGGCCGCCGAATCGGTGGATCTGCCGGATATGCAGCTGCCGGACAACCAGGATGCGCTGATCTCGGCGGTGGCCAAGGCCAACCCGAAGACCGTGCTTGTGCTGGAAACCAACGGCCCGGTGCGCACGCCGTGGCTGGCGCAGGTGCCGGCGATGCTGCAGGCGTGGTACCCGGGCATCCGCGGTGGCGAAGGCATTGCAGCGCTGCTGACCGGCCAGGTGAACCCCTCCGGCCGCCTGCCGGTGACCTGGGTGGTGGACGAATCGCAGCTGCCGCGCCCGCACATCGACGGCCTCGGCTTCAAGCCGGCCAAGCCGTTCGGTGATGTGTTCGATTTCGATATCGAAGGCGCCAACGTCGGCTACAAGTGGATGGCGGCCAAGGGCCTGACTCCAACGTTCGCGTTCGGTCACGGCCTGTCCTACACCTCGTTTGCCTATGAAAACCTCAAGGTGAGCGTGGAAGGCTCGCGCCTGGTCGCCAGCGTCGATATCCGCAACACCGGCAAGCGCGCCGGTGCCGATGTTGCCCAGCTGTACCTGAAGCTGCCGGCCGGCAACACCACGCCGATCCGCCTGATCGGCTATGACAAGGTGAACCTGCAGCCGGGCGAACAGCGCCGCATCCGCATCGAAGCCGAGCCGAAGACCCTGGCCCACTACGATGCACAGGCCCGCCAGTGGAAGATCGACGGCGGCAGCTATCAGGTGCAGCTGTCGCGCAATGCCGCCGAACCGTTGCAGACGGTGGACGTACAGCTGGTGGAGCAGGTGCTGCGCTGATGCATGAAGACACGGCCCGGCACAGGGCCGTGTCTGAAAAAGGGGACGGAGGGGATTAAGTCGTTTATGCATAAACGACTTAATCCCCTCCGTCCCCTTTTTCATGTGGCGAACCACCCGCGCAGGAAATCAATCAGCTGCCGCACCTTCGGTGAGGGCTGCGTGCTGTGCGGATAGACCGCGTACACGCTCTGCTGCGGGAAGCGATGATGGCGCAGCACCGGGCGCAGGCGATCCTGGGCCAGATCGTCCTCGATCAGCCAGCGCGGCAGCACGGTGACGCCGGCACCGGCCACGGCGAACGCGCGCAGGCTGCTGGCGCCATCCACGCGCACGACTGCATTGCCGGGGTTGGTGGCGAACAACGCATCGCTGCCATCCGGAGCCACCACCGGTACGTCGGCCAGGCGCGGATAACCGAGGCGGGGCAGGGTGCCCAGCTGTACGGGGTCATCGGCAGCCTCGGTGGAGGGCAGGCGTGCCAGCAGGGACGGCGCGGCCACCGCGCACAGCGGGTGGCGCTCCAGTTCGTTGGCGTGCAGGCCCGAGTCCGGCAGGCGGCCGAGGCGGATCGCCAGGTCGAAGCGCTCGGGAATCAGGTCGGCCGGTGCCGGCGAGGTCGACAGGTGCAGCTGCAATGCCGGATGCCGCATGCGAAACGCCTCCAGCGCCGGAATCAGGCGCAGCTGCGCGTACTCCGGCGTGGTGGTCAGGCGCAGCACGCCCTGCAGCTGGTGCTGGTCGCGGCGCGCGGCATCGATCGCGGCCTGTGCAGCGTCCAGCGCCTGCACACAGTGCTGCAGGAACTGCTCGCCGGCCTCGGTCAGCGCCAGGTGGCGGGTACTGCGCAGCAGCAGGGTCACGCCCAGCTCCTGCTCCAGCCGCTTGAGGTTGAAGCTGACCACCGCGCGGCTCAGGCCCAGGCGGTCGGCGGCTGCGGTCAAGCTGCCGGCCTCGACCACGGCACGGAAGATATCGAAGCGATCGAGGCTGACCATGGCGATTCATTGTCAAAGAAGATTTGACAGTGTTGCAGTCATAGTCGTGTTTTTTCAACAAGGCCCGGCCGGCATGCTGGACGCTTCCCTGATGGAGCGCCGTCGATGCCGTCTCCCCGCCTGCGCCATGAGGCGATCTTCCTGCTGGTGTTTGCCCTGGACCTGGTCAACATGTTCATCGCCACGGTGGCCTATCCGGCGCTGGCCGCCGAACTGCATGCCGACATCGGCAGCCTGGCCTGGGTCGGCACGGCCTACATGCTCGGCCTGAGCGTGCTGATTCCACTGGCGCCATGGCTGGCCGCACGCTGCGGCGAGCGGCGCCTGCTGCTGGTGGCGCTGCTGGTGTTTGCGGCTGCCGCCGTGCTGGCGGGTGCGGCACCGGGTATCGGTTGGCTGCTGGGGTGGCGTTTGTTGCAGGGGCTGGCCGGCGGCCTGCTGATTCCGGTGGCACAGGCCGCGGCCTATCGGCAATGCAGCCCCGATCAACGCGGCGCGCTGACCCGGCGCATCCTGCTGGTGGCGTTGCTGGTGCCGGCACTGGCGCCCGCACTGGGCGGTTTGCTGGTGCAATGGCTGTCCTGGCGCGGGGTGCTCTGGGCCAGCTTGCCGTTGGCGGTGATGGCCATAGGTCTGGTGCTGACCTGGATGCCGCCCGATGGCGAGCGCAGTGCGCCGCGCCTGCAGGCCTATGCGCTGTCCACCGCGATGCTGGCGCTGGGCGCGTTGCTGCTGGCACTCACCTGGTTGGGCGAGCGTGACCATCGGGCCGCCGGTGCCGTACTGCTGCTGATCGCACTGCTGCTGGCGGCGGTTCACCTGCGGCATGCCCGGCGGCAGGCACATCCGTTGCTGCGCTGGTCGCTGTTGTCCCACCGTGGCCTGCGGCTGGCGATGCTGGTGTATCTGGCGGTGCCGGGTGTGTTCATCGGCAGCCAGTTGGTCAGCACGCTGCAGCTGCACCAGGCTGGTTACAGCGCCGCACGCATCGGCGCGCTGACGCTGCCGTGGGCGCTGGCCTCGGCCATCACGATCACGGCCAGCAAGCACCTGTTGTCCCGCTTCGGCCCGGCCACGGTACTGCGCGCCGGCATGCTGCTTCAGGCCAGCGGCCTGCTGTTGATGGCGCTGCTGCCACAGCCGGCCTTCGCCTTGGCTGCACTGTTGTTCGCATTGATGGGCGCCGGTGGCAGCCTGTGCAGCAGCACCGCACAGACACTGGCGTTCCAGGGTGTCGAGGGTGAGGCACTGGGCGACGCCAGTGCGTTGTGGAACCTCAACCGCCAGCTCAGCTTCTGCCTCGGCACTGCAGCCATCGCGCTTCTGCTGGCGCTGGCCATGCAGTGGTTGCCGACCCGGGCCACGGGCGTGGCGCTGGGCCTTGCCGCCGTACTGACCTTGCTGCCGCTGGCGCTGCTGCGCCGGTCGCAACCGCTTTTCCTTCCGCAACCCGGGAATACCTGATGGATACCGCAGAACATGAAATCCACCTCCTGCACGACAAACTGCAGGCCTGGTTCCGTGCCGACGTCGGCGCCGATGCGCTCGATGATCTGATGACGCACTTCTGTGCGGACTTCAGCATGGTCGGCATCGCCGGGCGACGGCTGGACCGCGATGCGGTGCGGGCATTGTTCGCCGGTGCCCACGGCGCGCGACCGGGGTTGCAGATCTCCATCGAGGCCGTCCAGGCCGTGGACGCGCCACTGCCGCTGGCGGTGCTGCGCTATCGCGAGGGCCATTCGATCGATGGCGGCAACCCCGCTTGGCGGGAGTCGCTGGCGGTGCTGCGCCAGGAACAGGGGCGCTGGTGCTGGCTGGCGCTGCATGAAGTGACGGCGGCCTGATGGATCCGCCGGGCGCGGCTCGGGGCGCACCGGTTGGTAGTGCCGGCCGCTGGCCGGCATTTGCGTATCGCATCCAAGGGGCATGATGTTGCCGGCCAGCGGCCGGCACTACCGGTTACCGGTCGGCGCAGCAAGGCGGGAATTGCTGGCGCTGCATGAAGTGACGGCGGCCTGATGTTGTAGAGCCGAGCCCACGCTCGGCTGCTCTTCGGAGAGGTTGCGGTGGCCCCAGCCGAGCGTGGGCTCGGCTCTACAACGGTCAAATCGGTGCGTGCTCTTCGGGCAGCACATGTGCCATCAGTCCTGCCTGCATCCACCGCAGAATGCAAAGCCCGCACACACTTCACGGCCCAGGGCAGGAGTACGCTGGGGCCTTTCCTGCCGGAAGGGGTTGTCCATGCGTGTGCGTGCCGTTGCTGTGGCCATCGCCCTTTGCCTGTCCAGCGCCGTGCTGGCCGCCGATACACCGCCGATGACCCCGGACGTCAGCGGCAAGCCCTTCGTCGCCCCCGATGTCGGTCGCGACTACGACAAGCGCGTGGTGATGGTGCCCATGCGTGATGGCACCAAGCTGTATACGGTGATCGTGGTGCCCAAGGGCGCCCGCAACGCGCCGATCCTGCTGACCCGTACGCCCTATGACGCAGCCGGCCGTGCCAACCGCAGCGACTCGCCGCGCATGCGCGACCTGCTGCCGCAGGGCGATGAGGTGTTCGTCGATGGCGGCTACATCCGCGTGTTCCAGGACATTCGTGGCAAGTACGGCTCCGAGGGCGACTACGTGATGACCCGGCCCTTGCGCGGGCCACTGAACAACACCCCGGTCGACCATTTCACCGATGCCTGGGACACCATCGACTGGCTGGTGAAGAACGTGCCGGAGAGCAACGGCAAGGTCGGCATGCTCGGTTCGTCGTATGAAGGCTTCACCGTGGTGATGGCGCTGACCGATCCGCATCCGGCGCTGAAGGTGGCCGCGCCGCAGAGCCCGATGGTCGACGGCTGGATGGGTGACGACTGGCTCAACTACGGTGCCTTCCGCCAGGTCAACTTCAATTACTTCGCGATGCAGACCGAGAAGCGCGGCAAGGGCACGCCGCTGCCCAGCCTCGGCTACGACGACTACAGCACCTTCCTGCGCATCGGGTCGGCCGGCGACTATGCGCGCTTTACCGGCGTGGACCAGCTGACCTGGTGGAAGAAGCTGGTCGAGCACCCTGCATACGACGCCTTCTGGCAGGGCCAGGCGCTGGATGCGGTGATGGCGAAGACGCCGCTGAAGGTGCCGACCATGTGGCTGCAGGGCCTGTGGGACCAGGAGGACATGTGGGGCGCCAACCATGCCTACCAGGCGATGGAAGGGCGCGACAGCGGCAACAACCGCAACTACCTGGTGATGGGCCCGTGGCGGCACAGCCAGGTGAACTACAGTGCCAGTGAACTGGGCGCGCTGAAGTTCGATGGCGATACCGCGCTGCAGTTCCGTCGCGACGTACTCAAGCCGTTCTTCGACCAGTATCTGGTCGATGGCGCGCCCAAGGCCGATACGCCCCCGGTGCTGATCTACAACACCGGCGACAACCACTGGGACCGCTTGAAGGGTTGGCCGCGCAGCTGCGACAAGGGCTGTGCGGCCAGCAGCAAACCCTTGTACCTGCGTGCCGGCGGCAAGCTGGCGTTCCAGGCGCCGGCAGCGGGCGAGGGCGACTTCGAGGAGTACGTGTCCGACCCGGCCAAGCCGGTGCCGTTCGTGCCGCGCCCGGTGCGTTTTGGCGACCGTGACATGTGGACGACCTGGCTGGTCAAGGACCAGCGCTTCGTCGATGGCCGACCCGACGTGCTGACCTTCATCACCGAACCGTTGACCGCGCCACTGCGCATCGGTGGCGCGCCGGTGGTGCACCTGCAGGCCTCGACCAGTGGCACCGACAGCGATTGGGTGGTGAAGCTGATCGACGTGTATCCGGATCAGGAAGCATCGACACCGGAAATGGGTGGCTATGAACTGCCGGTGTCGCTGGCGATCTTCCGTGGCCGTTACCGCGAGAGCTTCAGCGAAGCCAAGCCGCTGGCCGCCAACCAGGTGCTGCCGTACCGCTTCGACCTGCCCAATGCCAACCACACCTTCCAGAAGGGGCACCGGGTGATGGTGCAGGTGCAGTCCAGCCTGTTCCCGCTGTACGACCGCAACCCGCAGACCTACGTGCCGAACATCTACCTGGCCAAGCCGGGCGATTACCAGAAGGCCACGCAGCGGGTGTGGCACAGCGCGGCGCAGGCCAGTTACATCGATCTGCCGGTGTATTGAGGGGCCTACGGTGACGCCGGGCATGGCCCGGCGCTACCGGTGATATCGCGATGCCTGTAACGTCGGAGGGGGCGGTAGTGCCGGCCGCTGGCCGGCAGCGATGAAAGCGTGTCGACCAAGGTCGACACCTACCAGGGCAGATGCCTTCAGCCCACCTTCGAAGGACCCGTGCGCCAGCGGCTGGGCACCAGCCCGAAGCGCTTGCGGAAGGCGGCGGCGAAATTGCTGGGATGGCGGTAGCCACTGGCCGCGGCCGCCTGCTCGACGGTCCAGCCATCTTCGCGCAGGCCCTGCTCGGCATGGCGCATGCGCTGCTCGTGCAGGTAGTCGAACACCGAGCTTCCATATTGCTGGGCGAAGTGGCGGCGCAGCGAGCTCGGGCTCATGCACGCCAGCTGCGCCAGTTCGACCAGGCTGTGGGCATGGCTGGGGTCATCGTGCAGGTAGGCGCGTACGCGCTCCAGGCGCTCGCGCTGCCCGGCACGCAGCGTACGTACCTGCTCGGTCTGCAGATCCTCGGCCTGCAGGCCGACTGCAAGCAGCTGCAGCGCCACGCCTTCGCGCCACAGCGCGTCGATGCCGTCCTGCCACGGGCTGTCGAACAGCTGTCCCAGCACGGGCAGCAAGGTGTGCGGAATGGCCCAGTGGCGGCATTCCAGATGCGCGTTGAGCGCGCTCTCCAGCTGCGGTAGCTGGAACAGGTCCGGATCGAGCTGGCTGGGCACCATCACGCTGACCCCGCGCATGCGCGTTTCACCAGGATGCGCACCGGTCATCTCGATCTGCTCGCGATGGTGTGCGGTCATCGCGGTGCCAGCGCGCAGGGTGAATCCTGCACGTCGCGGGATACGCACGTCGACCTGGCCCTGCAGCATCACGCGGATCACCAGCCCCGGGCTCTGCTGCGCGGTAGCCACATACGGGAACCGGTTATGGACGTCGGACGCGATCAGGCTCATGCCACCGCGCAGGAACTGTTCGTTGACCTCGCCACGACCGGCCCACTGGTCATCGCGCAGGTGTTCAGGGTCGGCGCGGTAGTCGAAGCCGTGGCGTTGGCCGAAACGGCGGTAATCGGCAAAGGTGAAGTATCGGGACATCGCTCGGCACGTGCTCTGGAGGTGGACACTGGCGGTGCCTTGCCCGGGGCGCTGCACTGCGGGTGCTGCGCCGGTGCTCGTGCGTGCAGCCGCACGGTGGCGACGGCACTGTGGAGGGCTGGGAAAGCGCCAGATGGGAAGTGTGTGTCGAAGAAACTGGAAACGTTTCCCATTGTCGCCGCGATTCGCGCGCTTTTGATTTCAATATGGTCAAACCGATTGATGATTACGGCCAAAGTGAATTCGCCGTTGAGCATACGCAGGCGTTTTGCCTGCATATCCGTACGTATATCCATACATCAACCGAAGTTGAGGTTGCACGGCTGGAACGATCGGATGCGGACACGATGTCAGCTGGCTCGTCACAGCGGCGGGCGTAGCGTGGTGAATTGGCGGCTGCGCGCCGCATCGCTATCCCCCAACGATGGAGAACGTAGATGATCGATTACCAGCTCGGTGGCAAGACCGCGATCGTGACCGGCGGTGTATCCGGTATCGGCCTGGCGGTGGCGCAGACGCTGGCCGCCTCCGGCGCCCGCATTTCGGTCTGGGACCTGAAACAGGACGCGGTGGACGCCACCGTGGCGCAGTTGCAGGCGCGCGGCACAAAGGCAATCGGTGTGGCGCTGGACGTCACCGATGATGTGGCGGTGGAGGCCGCCGTGCAGCGCACGGTGAAGGAACTCGGCGGTGTGCATATCGCGGTCAACAACGCCGGCATCAGTGGGCCGGCAGCCAGCAGCGGCGACTACCCGGTGGATGGCTGGCAGCGGGTGATTGATGTGAACCTGACCAGCGTGTTCCTGTGCCAGCGGGCGCAGATCCAGGCGATGCGCACGGCCGGCAGCGGCGGCAGCATCATCAACATGGCCTCGATCCTGGGCCAGGTCGGCTATGCCGGTTCCACCGCCTACGTGGCGGCCAAGCACGGGGTGGTCGGCCTGACCCAGACCGCGGCGTGGGAGCACGCGGCCGACGGCATCCGGGTCAACGCGGTCGGCCCGGGCTTCATCAGTACGCCGCTGCTGGAGAAGATGGACGCGAAGGTGCGCGCAACGCTGGAAGCGCGCCACGCGCTGAAGCGGCTGGGCACTGCCGAGGAGGTGGCGGCACTGGTGGCCTGGCTGGCCAGCGACGAGGCCTCCTTCGCGACCGGAACCTACTACGCCATCGATGGTGGCTACCTGGCGCAGTGATGCGTTGAGCCGCGGTGACGTCGGCGATGACCCGGCGCTACCGGGTGAACGGACCGTGGTGCCATCTTCACCACCGTCCCACGCCGATCGCGCAAGTCTTCCGGAAACTTCCGGAGGCCGCATGGAACTGTCCCAGGACTTCTCGATCCTGCTGCGCGTGGCAACGGCGATGCTGTTCGGCGGCGTGCTCGGCATCGAACGCGAGATGGGCAAGCACGCTGCCGGCCTGCGCACGCACATGCTGATCGCCGGTGCTGCGGCGCTGATCGTCGGGCTGGGCGATTCGGTGGCCGAGCACTTCCAGCAGGAGCGCTACCGCGACCTGCTGCAGGTCGACCCTGTGCGCCTGATCGAGGCGGTAGTGGCCTGCGTGGGCTTTGTGGCGGCCGGCACCATCCTGCGCGGCTCGCGCGAGGACCAGGTGAGCGGATTGACCACCGCCAGTTCGCTGGTGATGGCCGCCGCCATCGGCATTGCCGTGGGCATCGGCAAGTATGTGATTGCCATCGGGGTCAGCGTGCTGTGCGTGCTGGTGCTGGCGGTGATGCGGCGGGTGGAGAAACGGATCTCGTAAGGAATCTCGAGTTGCCGGCCAGCGGCCGGCACTACCATGGCAGCCTTAATGGTCAGACCAATATGGCATCTAGCCCTATGGTCTAATAGGCTCTCCGTCGAAATGGCGGTTCAATTCGCCGCAAGCGGTCCGATCATCGTCATTAATGGTAATACCAATAGTGACGGGCCGTGGCGATCCATCCTTCGGGGTGGAGCACATCCCGCCCCCAGTCGAGAGCCTCCATGCAGCCCTGGCAACACCTGTACGACCCCGCTGGCAACCTGTGGTTGTCGAGCCTGATCGCGCTGCTGCCGATCGCATTCTTCTTCGTCGCCCTGGCCGTGCTGCGCATGAAGGGCTGGCTGGCCGGCACGATCACCGTGGCCATCGCCCTCGGCGTGGCGCTGCTGTTCTACCGCATGCCGCTGACCCAGGCACTGGGCGCGGCCGGCTTCGGTTTCGTCTACGGGCTGTGGCCGATCGCCTGGATCATCATCGGCGCGGTGTTCCTGTACAAGGTTTCGGTCAAGACCGGGCAGTTCGACATCATCCGCGCCTCGATCCTGTCGGTCACCGAAGATCAGCGCCTGCAGATGCTGATGGTCGGTTTTGCCTTCGGTGCCTTCCTGGAAGGTGCGGCCGGTTTCGGCGCACCGGTGGCGATCACTGCGGCACTGCTGGTCGGGCTGGGCTTCAAACCGCTGTATGCAGCTGGCCTGTGCCTGATCGTCAACACCGCGCCGGTGGCCTTTGGTGCGATGGGCATTCCGATCATCGTGGCCGGGCAGGTCACCGGCCTGGATGCGTTCGAGATCGGGCAGATGGCCGGCCGCCAGCTGCCGTTCCTTACGATCATCGTGCTGTTCTGGATCATGGCGATCATGGATGGCTGGCGCGGCATCAAGGAAACCTGGCCGGCCGTGCTGGTGGCCGGTGGCTCGTTCGCCATCGCGCAGTACCTGACCTCCAACTTCATCGGCCCGGAACTGCCGGATATCACCGCTTCGCTGGCGTCGCTGGTGTGCCTGACCCTGTTCCTGCGCCGCTGGAAGCCGGTGCGGATCTTCCGCTTCGACACCGAAACCAGTGCCGAGGCGGCCGCACAGGCATTGGAAGCGCCGCGCTACAGCGTCGTACAGATCGCCAAGGCGTGGTCGCCGTTCCTGATCCTCACCGCGATGGTCACCCTGTGGAGCATCAAGCCGTTCAAGACGCTGTTCGCGGCTGGCGGCCCGCTGGAAGGCTGGGTGCTGAAGATCCCGGTGCCCGGGCTGGACCAGATGGTGCAGAAGATGCCGCCGATCGTGGACGCACCACTGAGCTATGAAGCCATCTACAAGTTCGACTGGTTCTCGGCCACCGGTACCTCGATCATCCTGGCTGCGGTGATCGCCATCATCGCCCTGCGCATGCCGGCCCGCTCGGCGCTGCAGACCTTCGGCGAGACCGTGCGCGAGCTGCGCATGCCGATCTATTCGATCGGCATGGTGCTGGCGTTCGCCTTCATCGCCAACTACTCGGGACTGTCGGCCACCTTGGCCTTGGCGCTGGCACATACCGGCGATGCGTTCCCGTTCTTCTCGCCCTTCCTGGGCTGGCTGGGCGTGTTCCTGACCGGTTCGGATACCTCGTCCAACGCGTTGTTCTCGGCGCTGCAGGCCACTACCGCGCAGCAGATCGGCGTGTCCGATGTGCTGCTGGTGGCGGCCAATACCACCGGCGGGGTGACCGGCAAGATGATCTCGCCGCAGTCGATCGCCATCGCCTGCGCTGCGGTGGGCCTGGCCGGCAAGGAATCGGACCTGTTCCGCTTCACGGTCAAGCACAGCCTGATCTTCACCACGATGGTCGGGCTGATCACCCTGGCCCAAGCCTACTGGCTGACCTGGATGATCCCCTGAGCCATGCCCGGCTGTCTGACCCCTCATTGCTCGCTTCAGGCCACAATGGCGCCATGAGCACGCAACGCATTTCGGACAAGGTGGCCGCGCAGCTGCGCGGCCTGGTGCAGGAACAACGGCTGCAGCCGGGCGACCGGCTGCCGGCCGAGCGCACGCTGGCGGTACAGCTGGGGGTCTCGCGTACCGCGCTGCGCGAGGCCATCGCGCAGCTGGCCAGCCAGGGCCTGTTGACCGCCCGCGTGGGCGGCGGCACCTATGTGGCTGAGCCGGCAGCGCGGGCACGGCAGGCGCTGGACGAACCGCTGGCCCCGTACCTGCCGCTGTTCCAGGGCGATCCGGAATACCGCTTCGACGTGCTGGAGATCCGCCACGCGCTGGAAGGCGCCACCGCCTGGCATGCCGCATTGCGTGCTACCGACGAGGACCGCGCGCGCATCGCACAGGCCTTCCAGACCATGATGGATGCGCACGGCAACGACGATCCCAGCGGCGAGGCCGAGGCTGACGCGGCCTTCCACCTGTCCATTGCCGAAGCCTCGCACAACCTGGTGCTGCTGCAGGTGATGCGTGGCCTGTTCGAGCTGCTGCAGACCAACATCTCGCAGAGCCGCGAGAAGCTCTATACCTCGGCCAGGACCTTCTCGCCGCTGTCCGACCAGCACCGCGAGATGATGGATGCGGTCCTGGCGGGCGACCCCGAACGCGCGCGCGCCGCCGCGCATGCCCACCTCGAGTTCGTGCACACCACGCTGCGCACCCTCGATGACAACGAAGCCCGGCGTGCGCGGGCCTCGCGTCTACCCTCCCCACACGGTTGACCCCATGATCATCTCCGCCTCCACCGATTACCGTGCTGCCGCGCAACGCCGGCTGCCGCCGTTCCTGTTCCACTACATCGATGGTGGCGCATATGCCGAGCACACGCTGAAGCGCAACGTTTCCGACCTGTCCGACATCGCGCTGCGCCAGCGCGTCCTGCGCAACATGTCCGACCTGAGCCTGGAAACCAAACTGTTCGGCGAAACGCTGGCGATGCCGGTGGCGCTGGGGCCGGTCGGCCTGACAGGCATGTATGCCCGGCGCGGCGAGGTACAGGCGGCGCGTGCGGCCGACAGCCGGGGTATTCCGTTCACCCTGTCCACGGTGTCGGTGTGCCCGATCGAGGAAGTGGCACCGGCGATCCAGCGGCCGATGTGGTTCCAGCTGTACGTGCTGCGTGATCGCGGCTTCATGTGCAACGCGCTGGAGCGCGCACAGGCCGCGGGCGTGACCACGTTGGTGTTCACCGTGGACATGCCGGTGCCGGGCGCGCGCTATCGTGACGCGCACTCGGGCATGAGTGGCCCGAACGCTTCGCTGCGCCGCATCGGCCAGGCCATCACCCACCCACAGTGGGCGTGGGACGTGGGCCTGCTGGGTCGCCCGCACGACCTCGGCAACATCTCCACCTACCGTGGCAACCCGACCGGGCTGGCGGACTACATCGGCTGGCTGGGCAGCAACTTCGATCCGTCCATTTCGTGGAAGGACCTGGAGTGGATCCGCGAGTTCTGGAAGGGCCCGATGGTGATCAAGGGCATCCTCGACCCGGATGATGCACGTGATGCGGTCAAGTTCGGTGCCGATGGCATCGTGGTCTCCAACCATGGCGGTCGCCAGCTCGATGGCGTGCTGTCGACCGCGCGCGCGCTGCCGGCGATCGCCGATGCGGTGCAGGGCGACCTGAAGATCCTGGCCGACTCCGGCATCCGCACCGGTCTGGACGTGGTGCGCATGCTGGCGTTGGGCGCCGACACCGTGCTGCTGGGCCGTGCCTTCGTCTACGCGCTCGCCGCACACGGCGAGGCCGGCGTGGCCAACCTGCTGGACCTGATCGCCAAGGAAATGCGCGTGGCGATGACGCTGACCGGCGCACGCCGCATCGCCGACATCGGCCGCGATTTGCTGGTCAACCTGCCGTGAGCGACCCGCAGACCGTGCTGGCGCAGCTGCGCGATGCTGTTGGCCGCCGTCACGTACTGACCGGCGACAGGGCCACCCGCCGCTTCCGCCGTGGCTACCGCTTCGGCGAGGGCCCGGTGCTGGCCGTGGTGCGCCCGGGCACGTTGCTGGAACTGTGGCGCGTGCTGCAGGCGGCGGTGCAGGGTGGGGCGGCGATCATCCTGCAGGCGGCCAACACCGGTCTGACCGGCGGCTCGACCCCGGATGGCAACGACTATGGCCGTCCGATCGTGCTGGTCAGCACGCTGCGCCTGACCGGCATCCAGCTGTTGAACGAAGGGCGCCAGGTGCTGTGCCTGCCCGGCGCGACGCTGGACCGGCTGGAGCAGACACTGGCACCGCTCGGCCGCGAGCCACATTCGGTGATCGGCTCGTCGTGCATCGGTGCGTCGGTGCTGGGTGGCATCTGCAACAACTCCGGCGGTGCGCTGGTGCGTCGTGGCCCGGCCTATACCGAACTGGCGCTGTACGCGCAGGTCGACGCGCAGGGCCAGCTGCAGCTGGTCAACCATCTGGGCATCGCGCTGGGTGATACGCCCGAGCAGATCCTGCAGCGCCTGCAGGCCGGTGACTACACGGCCGCCGACGTGGGCGATGGCGCCGGTCGTGCCGCTTCCGATCCACGCTACGCCGAGGAAGTACGGCGGGTCGATGCCGATACCCCGGCACGCTTCAACGCTGATCCCAGCCGTCATTTCGAGGCGGCCGGTTCGGCCGGCAAGCTTGCGGTGTTCGCGGTGCGCCTGGACACCTTCGAGAAGGAGGCCGCCGAAGTCTTCTACATCGGCAGCAACCGCACCGACAGCCTGACCGCGATCCGTCGCCAGCTGCTGACCTGCTTCGAGCGGCTGCCGATCGCCGGCGAATACATCCACCGCGATGCGTATGACATCGGCGAACGCTTCGGCAAGGACAGCTTCCTGCTGATCAATCACCTCGGCACCGCGCGTGTGCCGGCCGCGTTCGCGCTGAAGAGCCGTGTCGATGGCTGGTTCGAGCGGCTGGGCCTGCGCGGGGTGACCGACCGGGTGATGCAGGGGCTGACGGAGCTGCTGCCTTCGCACCTGCCCGTGCGCATGGGCGAGTTCCGTCAGCGCTATGAGCATCACCTGCTGCTGAAGGTTTCCGCGCAGGACGCAGCGCAGACCGAAGCCTGGCTGCGCGGCTTCTTTGCAGATCATGAAGGCGGCTATTTCCACTGCACGGCAGAGGAAGGGCGCAAGGCGTTCCTGCATCGCTTCGCGGTGGCCGGTGCCGCCGTGCGTTATCGCGAAGTGCACCGCGACCAGGTACAGGACATCGTCGCGCTGGACATCGCCCTGCGCCGCGACGATGCCGACTGGTTCGAGCAGCTGCCTGCCGACATCGACACCCGACTGCTGCACAAGCTGTACTACGGGCACTTCCTGTGCCACGTGTTCCACCAGGACTACATCGCGCGCAAGGGTGAAGACCCGATGGCGATCGAGCATGCGATGTGGGCCTTGCTGGACCAACGTGGCGCCGAGTACCCGGCCGAGCACAACGTGGGCCACCTGTATCCGGCCAAGCCGGCGCTGGCCGCGTTCTACCGGCAGCTGGACCCGAGCAACACCTTCAACCCTGGCATCGGCCAGACCTCGAAGGAAAAGGGGTGGGGTGGCTGCGACTGCGGTTAGGCAACCGGTCCGCGTAGCGTCGAGCTTGCTCGACGGCCTCGTTTGCCGGATTACATGCAGTCGAGCAAGCTCGACCCTACGGGGAGCGGTTACCATCGGGGTTCCACATGCAGGAGCCCTCTGATGCCCATCGCTGTCGCCCGCACGGCCCTGTGCGCGGCTCTGCTGGCTACTCCGCTGCTGGCGCTGGCCCAGGCTTCGATCCTGCCGCAGCAGCGCGATGCTGCCGGCAACGTGATGGAGCCACTGGGCCAGGTGCTCGATGCCACCGGCATGCGCAGCTGCACCGGCGACGGCGCATGGTGCGTGCGCGTGCAGCCGGTGGCCAACGATGGTGACCGGCCCACGACGCTTGAGGTGCAGGAGCGGGTGCCGGGCCAGCCGTCGCTGCACGTCTACCACGTGAGCATTGAGGTGCCAGCGGAGAGCGAGCTGTCGCTGTGGCCCTGGATCGTGCGGCTGGCGCCAGGGGTGGGGGCCGATGCGCCCGTGCAGGATCCACAGCAGCGCGCACGGCAGAACGTACTGGTCGGTGGCATCGTCAAATTCAGCACCATGTACTCCGGCGGCGGCGCCGATGCGTCCACCCTGCAGTTGGCACGGGTGCGCCACCTGGAGGACGACATCCAGGTTGATGATGACGTGCTGACCGTACCGTGGCTGGGCAACGCGATGATCCGCGCCTGCTTCAGCGAGCAGGACATCAAGCAGCGCGCCGGTGCCTGCCACGATGAGTATGGGTTCTCGGCCAAGCTGGGGTTGGACGTGGCCGCAGAGGGCATGCCGGTGCTGCGCTATCAGACCGTCGCAACGCGGTTCCCGGCTGGCGTCTCACGCTTCGAGGATTCGCTGGCGAAGGGCCCGCTGAAGAAGAAGGACCTGCGCACCGAGCAGGACCCGACGTGCAGTTATACGCGGCTGTTCCGCTTCAGCGATGGGATGTTCCACCCCGACCAGGCGCTGCCGGACTGCGCCGGGTATACCGAACCCTGAGATGTAGAGTCGAGCTTGCTCGACTGACATTCCGTGCGGACTGACCGGAGAGCAGTCGAGCATGGCTCGACTCTACAAAAGCCGTCTGCGGCGCTTACTCGCAGCGGGTGGCGGTGATGACGTTGTCCTTGTCCACGTACACCCGCAGACGATCCTGGCGGATGTCCTTGGTGGTGATGGTGCTGGGGCCGATCGGGTTGACCAGGCCGGCACCACTCTCACTGGAGAGACGTCGGATGTTGGGTTCGTTGGCCGGCTGGCCGATCGCCCACCCCAGCTGGCTGGCGTCGCAGCGGCCAGTACCCTTCACTTCCGGGCCTGGCGTGCTGACACAGGCGGCCAGCAGCAGGGGCGTGACGAGGGCGCCAAAGGTCAGACGGGCAGGGGAGAATCGGGTCATCGGAGCGGCTCCAGGGAACATGATGGCGCCACCATAACACCCTGCCTGTGGCGACGGCATGCGTTGGATCAAGGCGTGGCAGTCAACGCGCGCAGGCGTTCGTTACCGTACAACGGCCACAGGGCACGTGGCGATTCGTCAGTCGCCCTGGGCCTGGCAGGCCGCGGCCAGATTCAGTCCGGCCGGTCCACGATACTTCGCCGTCCTGGGATCGAAGGTCAGCTGGATCTTTTCGGTGCGGACCGCATCACCGCGCCCCTGCGGGCAGTTCCGCGTCGCTTCCAGAACCGGCCACGTGGCATGCGGCATGGCCGGAGCGGTCAGTGTCGTGAACTTTCCTTCCAGAAGTCGGATGTAGGTTCCGTCCTTGCACTGGGCCAGGACCAGCTTGTCGGTCACGTCGATATCGCCATAACTGCTGCCGAAGTAGGTCAGGATGGCATCCTTGCGGCCATCCTTGTTCAGATCCGGTGTGTCGCTCAGCGATGTTTTTCCCTGCTGGCCACTGTACGGGCAGCCTTCATCGTCGCCGGGCGGACAGGCGCTGACGTGCTTTCCTTCCAGAGGGAGCAGCTCGATCCGATCGTCGATGGCGACCGCGGCGCAGGCGCGGTCCAGGGTATCGGCGACAGGGGGCTTGGCCGCACAGGAGGCGGCCAGGCAAAGGCCGGCCAGCAGCGGGGCGGCTCGAAGAACGGAAGGCATCGTCATATTCCCGTGGTATCGAAGTGGAAGGAGCCGCGGCCATCACGCAATGCGCCCAGCTCGTTGTTGAGGGTGTAGTTGCGGCTGTTGCGCCCGGCATAGGTCGGCCAGTTGGCGAGACGATCCTGCGTGTCGTTGACGGTAAGCGCGTCGGTGAGAAGCTGCGCGGTGATCGCCTGCTCGTGTGCGTTGGTCCATTGCGCCGGTGCCGTCGCCCAGTTCAGCTGGGCATGGCCGTTGATGGCGCGGGTCAACGAATCCCTGACGCGGGCGCCGGTCACGTGGCCCGGACGGAAGATATGCCAGCGAAGCAGGATCGCGACCGACTTTTCCGAGGTGTAGATGTCACCCAGCGTTCCGTTGATGTGGACCGCTCCCACATTGACTGCAATGGGGGCTGAGCGGATGTCGCGGATGCGGAAGCGGACCATGTCCCACATCGCCTGCTGGAAGTTCGCGCAGGTGCGGCCGATCATGGCAAGACGATAGAACCAGTGCCAGGTCTTGAAGTAGTTGGCCTCCACGGTCGCCCGGTCGACCATGGGCAGCTGGGCCAGGCCGGTCGCCGCCTGCGCAGGTTGCGTCTGTTCGTTGTGATGGCGGATCCAGCCGACATACTTGCGACCGGTGCGGTCCCAGAGCGGCCCCGTGTTGACGCCGGCCCAGGCCGTCGCCGGATAAAGACCCAGATTGCCAAGATAGCGCTGGTAGTCGGCCTGGTTGCGATGCAGGAAGTAGGCCAGGAAGCCAGGCAGCTCGCCATTGTCATAGCCGCCGGCAGGCATCAGGCCCATGGTCCAATGGCACGGGCCGAGCGAGACCAGGGCGTCATCGTAGGCGTTGATGCTGTCGAACATGCCCATGCATTCCTGCTCGGCCGTGGCGCGCACAACACGATAGGTGGACGCTGCGGCGCCGTTGGGTGTGGCGGCCAGGATTGCCGTGGTCGTCGCAGGACCGATCAGGCGTTCGGGCGTCATTTCCGCTTCGGCCCAGGTATGGTTGGGCACCTCGCTCATCGGGCCGCCGTAGGTCATGAACCGCGCGTAGCTGCCCAGCGACTGGTACTGGTCATCGCGGCGGCCGTTCGGAAGTGTGTAATGACCGGTGAAGTCCCTGCTGAACATCCGCACGCGCGCAACCACGCGATTGGCGGCGTTGCGCACAGTGCCCTGCGTGATCTCGTCGAAGTTCCAGATATTGATGCCGTTGGTGAACGGCGTGGTGCGCTGGTTGTTGCCGGTGGCTACCTGCCATGCCTCGATGACCACCGGGCAGCGATAGTTGTTGCGCAGCCAGTGTTCCATCGCGGTGCGCGTGTCGGCATTCATCACGCCACTGATCGGGCCGGTGTAGCGCGATCCGTTGGCGACCCGATCCAATGAGGCGACGTGATAGCTTTCCGGTGGATTGGAGTTGGGGCGCAGTCCCAGCGCCATCACTTCCGGTGCGGTCAAGCCTGCCTGGGGCTGCCAACCGTGCAGCCGTCCCTGGTTCAGTTGCGCGGTATTGGCCATGCTGGCGTAGATCTGGAACTCGCGTACCGCCCACTCGGTGCCGCGACCGAACCCACCATCGGGTGTGCCGACGAACATGAAGCCCAGGGTGCGCAGGTCCTGCTGGAGCTGGCGCACGTGCTGCGGAATCGCCAGTGTCGCGCCGCCCTGATTCTGCGGCGTCTGCGCGTTGGCGGGCGTGGGTGGCGGCGGATTGTCGACGGCCCCCCAGCGAGGCGGCCGGTTGTTTGCAGGCGTGCCGTCGTGGTCGCCTCGTTGCAGGTTGTGATTGCCGTAGATCATGCATCCGTCCTAGATGTCGTGGTCCTTGCCCAGCGAGGTGACGCCGGGAAGGCTGGGCGTGTTCAGCCCAACCAGCTCACGCGCCTGGTGGAAGCGCTGCATGGCCATGCGGCTGAGCTGGCCGAAGTCGCCATCGACGGCACCATCGTAGAATCCAAGATTCTTCAGGCGCGATTGCAGCCCGGTGTGCTCGTCGGTCTGTTTCTGTGCGGCAAGGTCGAGTGTCCATTCCCAGGGATGGTTGTCGGCGCCGAACGGAAACACCTTCAGCTTGGCCTGCTTCGCGCCTTCGGGCATCTCATGCATCAGGCTGCCATCGGAGGCGAGTTCGCCCTCGAAATGTTGTCCGCCGATGTCCAGTGTGTAGGGCTTTCCGGCCAGTCCCTGCAGGCCGAACTGTTCAACCAGGCGCAGCCCGAATTGTTGCGGTACCAGTTGCGTGCCGCGCGGAAGGTGCTCGGGAATGGCGGGGTTGGTATCGGCCCCCATGAACGGATGCTCGCCCGCCTTGACCTTGAACTCGCCCGGGCAGCTGAAGGTGATGTTGCCGCCCTCCAGCGTGATCGCGCTGTTGCCGGCCTGCAGCACCACCTTGGTCTGCGCCAGCACGTCGATGCGGTCGTCGGTGGCGGTGATGGTCAGTGCCTGATCGCTCAGCAGTTCCAGTTCGCCATCGTTGGCCTGCAGGCTGACCGGGCCCTGCGCGGCGATCACCCGCAGCGGGCCGCTCTGCGCGAACAGCGAGACATGCTCGCCGGAGACCGTGGCCAGGGTCTCGCCGGCGCTGACGTGCAGGTCCTGCTGTACCGTCATCTGCAGGTTCTGTCCCGCATAGGCCACCGCGCTGGCCGGGGTGGTCCAGGCGATGTGGTGCGGTGCTTCGGCCAGCAGCAGCGGCGTGTCCAGCCGTTCCACCGGCTGCTCGCCGGGGCTGCGGCCGTCGCTGCCGGGCTTCATCGCGCTCTGTCCGTTCACCTCGCCCTGGAAGCGGCCCTGCGCCTGCGGGTCGATCTGTTCGCGCAGCTGCTT
>NZ_PYTV01000015.1:0-64666 GCF_003028475.1 Stenotrophomonas sp. Nf1
GTAGGCGCGCGCCCGGGTAGTGCCGGCCGCTGGCCGGCAACCCCATCAGCGATTGCAGGATGTTGCCGTTGCCGGCCAGCGGCCGGCACTACCGCTCCAGAGAATCACCCGCCGCCGCCCGCCTTCCAGTAGTACCGCACCACGTGGAAGAACACCGGCGCGTAGGCGCGCGCCCGGGTAGTGCCGGCCGCTGGCCGGCAACCCCATCAGCGATTGCAGGATGTTGCCGTTGCCGGCCAGTGGCCGGCACTACCGGCTCCAGAGAATCACCCGCCGCCGCCCGCCTTCCAGTAGTACCGCACCACGTGGAAGAACACCGGCGCGGCAAAGCACACCGAATCGAGCCGGTCGAGCATGCCGCCATGGCCCTCGATCATGTGGCCCCAGTCCTTGATGCCGCGGTCGCGCTTGATCGCCGACATCACCAGGCCGCCCCAGAACCCCATCAGGTTGATCAACAGCGACAGGCCGAACGCCTGCAGCGGGGTGAACGGGGTGATCCACCACAACGCCGCACCCAGCGCACTGGCGCTCAGCACGCCGCCGACGAACCCCTCCACCGTCTTCGACGGCGACAGCTTCGGTGCGATCAGGTGCTTGCCCAGCAGCTTGCCCCAGATGTACTGCAGCACGTCCGAGGACTGCACCACGATCACCAGGAAGGCGAACAGCAGCACGTTGCGCGCCGGGTCGTGGCCGGGCACATGCAGGTTCAGCAGCAGCGGCACATGCGAAATGCAGAACACGCAGATCATCAGCCCCCACTGCACCTTGGCCGTACGCTCCAGGTAGTGCGTGGTATCGCCACCAATGGTGGACAGGATCGGCAGGAACAGGAACGCATAGACCGGAATCAGCAGCGTGTACATGCCATACCAGTCGATCCACACCAGGTAGTACTGCCACGGCAGCACGATGTAGAACGCGGCCAGCAGCGCGTAGTAGTCGCCCGAGCGGGTCGGCGCCAGGGTGATGAACTCGCGCAGCGCGAACAGCGAGATGATCGCAAACAGCACGATCACGCCGGCACGGCCGAACAGCAGCGCGCCACCGACCACGATGGCCATCACCCACCATGCGCGGATGCGCGAGACCAGGTTGGCGATGACCGCGCTGGGTTGCCCGCGCTGGCGCCAGCGAAGGGTCTCGGCCACCAGCGTGGCCAGTACCAGCACCGCACCGACGCCGGCGAACAGCAGGCCGGTCTGCTGGCCCACGCTCTGCGCGGCCAGGTCGCCGGAAACATCGATCAGGAAACTCATGCACGCCCCCCATTCGGCGCCAGATCCAGCAGCGCCTGGCGGCTGCGCGCCAGGAACGCAGCCTTGTCCTCATCGGCCTGCAGGCGCAACGGCGTACCGAAGGTGGCCGTGCACAGCAGCGGCAGCGGCAGGAAGCGGCCCTTGGGCATCACCCGCTTCAGGTTGTCGATCCACACCGGCACGAACTCCAGTTCCGGCCGTTGCCGGGCCAGGTGGTAGATGCCGCTCTTGAACGGCAGCAGGGGTTCATCGCCCACGTTGCGCGTCCCTTCCGGGAACAGGATCAGCGAACAGCCTTCATCGACCGCTTCGCGCAGCACCTGCAACGGGTCCTGCTGGCGATGCCCGGCCTCGCGCTCGACCAGCACGCCGTTGAACACTGCATCGATCAGGTAGCGGCGCAGGCCATCGCGCTGCCAGTACTCGGCCGCCGCCACCGGACGCACCTGGCGGCGCAGGGCCGGTGGCATCGACGACCAGATCAGCACGAAGTCACCGTGGCTGGCGTGGTTGCCGTAGTAGACGCGGTGCTCGCTGGACGGCGCGCAACCGATCCACAGCGCGCGCGCGCCGGTCACCACATGGATCGCGCCACTGCAGGCGCGGGCAATCAGTTCGGCGAACATCCATCTCTCCCGTTCACGTCTGCGGCCACAGCACGGCCAGCAGTACCAGCACCAGCTGCACCGCCGTCAGCAGGTACTGGCGAAGCAGCAGACCGCGCATGCCGGCCCAGCGGGCGTCCCAGCCGCGCAGCGGCGCATCGGGCCGTGCGCGGCGCAGGCTACTGTCGTGCAGCAGCTGATCGATCCGGCGCGCAGCGGCTTCACCGTCCAGCCCTTCATCGCACAGCAGCTGCAGCAGGCTGGCATCCAGCGCCACCCGCCATGCGTGATAGGCCTGGGCGACGCCTGCCACCACGCTGAGCAGCAACAGGCCAGCGGCAAGCATCGCCAGCCCCGGCTCGAGGCCGAGCAGCAGCAACGCCACCAGCAGCAGCCCCAGCGACAGACTTGCCGGCCAACGCCCTTGCCGCAGCAGCAGCTGCATGGCGGCAATATCGGGAATCGTGTTCATGCCAGGTCTCCGGCGGCAACGCGGATCGCGCGCAGATGCGCCTTCCCCAGCACGACGCCCGGACGTGCTGCACGCACGATCGCGACGGCCGCATCGGCGTCGACGGCGCGGCCAGTAAGCAGCAACCAGGTCGCCACCGAGGCCGCACTGCGCGAGTAACCCAGCGCGCAGCACCCCAGCACCGGTCCGTGCGCACGCAGGCGCTCGATGGCCTCGGCCGCCTCACGCAGCTGTGCCGCGCTCGGCACCACCAGGTCCAGCATCGGCACGCTGGCATACGCCGCGCCCGGCGCGCGGCACGACAGCTCGGCACAGGCATCGACCACGCCCACCAAGGGTGCCGGCAATGCCTCAGAGGGAATGCGCCCCAGCCACACGCCATCCAGCACCGGCACCGGCTGCGGCGCGCGTCGCGTCCACAGCCGCGAATTGATCCATGCTGCCGCCAGATAAGGTGCCAGCAGCCAGCGCGCGGCCATGCTCAGGCGTCCATCGGCGCGCTTCTGGAACACCGCCGTGCCCAGCCCGGCATAGGCCAGCGCCACCAGCAGCAGCGCCACCAGCGGCCACAGCAGCCACAGCGCGGCACCGCGCAGCAGCACCACCGGCACCAGCAACGCTGCGGCCCCGAGCAGGTACAGCACCGCCAGGCGCCAGCGCTTCACCTCGCGTGCGGCATGCCAGGCCCGCAACGGTGGCGTGCCCTGCTCCGGCCACAGCCAGACGCACAACCAACCGGCCAGCAGGCCGGTGGGGATGTCGATGAAATGGTGCTGGAACGTGGTCAGCACCGAGACGCCGATCAGCAGTGCCCACACATGCAGCACCCAGCGCCACACGCCATGCAGGTACTGCGCGAACTTCACCCACAGCACGATCAGCAGCACGATGTGCAGCGACGGTGCCTGGTTGAACGGCTTGTCGAAGCCCAGCAACACGTCGAACAGCCAGCCGAACACACCACCGATCTCTGGCCGCTGGAAGCTGAAACGCAACGGCCACAGCAGGAAGCAGGTCACCGCGATCAGCTGTGCACTGAGCAGGCGCAGCGCATGCCGGTCCAGTTCCTGCCGCTGCCGGCACAGGAAGAACGAGACGGCGTAGAACAGATCGATCGACCAGTACGGCACGATCGTCCACGCCACGAACGGAATGTGGGCCTCCCAGGCGAACGCAACCACGGGCAGCGCGGCATGGCGGCCAGCCATCCAGTTGGCAAAGCCATAGCTGGCGAAGAAGAACGGCCCCAGCAGGGCCAACCACAGCAGGGCGCGCCGCCAGGGGCGCCCTTCCGCGGCCAGCGGGGTTGCGGCGAGCGTCGCCATCACGCGGTCCGGCGCGCCAGCGACACGGTGAAGATGCCGAACTCGTCGATGCGCTGGGCCACCTTCTCGAATCCGGCCAGGCGCACCAGCTCATCCATCTCCTGCTGGGTACGGCGACGCATCACCCACGCTGCGCCACCGCGATGGCTGGTCAGCGCGCGGGCGATGAATTCCAGCTGCGGGTGCCAGGGCTGGCCGGTGTAGGCCAGGTAACCGCCCACCGGCACGGTTGCGGCAATGCCCTGCAGCGAGCGCAGCACCGCGTCGTTGTCAGGGAACAGTTCGTACAGGCCCGACACCACCGCCAGCGTCGGCGCCGGGTCCACCTGTGCCAGCTGCGCCGGATCGAACGCATCGCCCTGCTCGAAGCGGGCGATATCGGCCGCACCCAGGCGTTCAATCAGGGCCTGACCCTGGGTCACGTTCAGATCGCTGAAGTCACGCAGCACGATGCGATCGGCGCGCTGTTCGCCCTGGCCCAACGCTTCCAGCACATAGCGGCCATGACCGGCGGCGACGTCCAGCACACGCACCGGCGTGCCCTGCCCGCGCAGGCGCTGGGCAGCGTCGCGCAGCAGTTCCTGCAGGTGCTGGCCACGCACCCGGATGCCGCGCCAACCGATCGCATCGAGGTAGTTGCGGTCGACCATGCGCCCCAACGGGCCCTTGCCGCGTGCCTGGTCGCGGTAGATGTAATCCAGCGTGCTGCCTGAATCGAAACCGGTCTGCAGGCCCAGCGCGATTCCTTCGGACAGCGTGCCACCGAAGCGCAGGCCACCGCGCACCACGCGCCAGCGCAGATCCGCCAGGCTGTTGCGTTCGGGCGGCCACGACAGAATCTCGGATTCTTCGAAGGTCGGGCCATGACGGTGCGCATCGCGCCGCGACACTTCGCGCAGCGGTTCGGCAAAACGTGCCTGGACGAAGTTGCGGATGCGCGCCAGTGCGGGCGCGCGATCACGCTCGCCCAGGGTGTCGTGGAAGAAGCCCGGCAGGTGCACGCGCTCCTTGATCGGACTCGACAGGCGTTCGTAGAAGCGATCCTGCGGGCCACGGTGCACCACGAAGTCCGAACCGGATACCAGCAGCTGCACCGGCACGCTGATCGCCTGTGCATCGGCCACGATGCGGTCGGCGGCCTCGTACAGGCCCAGCAGCACACGCACTGAAATCGGCCGGGTGATCAACGGATCGGTGCGGTAACTCTCCACCCGCGCCGGGTCATGGGTCAGCCACTGCGGCTTGACGTAGCTGTTGACGAAGAAATTGCCGCGCAGTTTCTGCATCAACGCCAGGCCCGGCCGTGCGAACGGCACGTACAGCTTCACCTTGAACGCCGGCGAGGCCATCACCAGCGCGCGCAGGCGCGGCGCGTAGTCATGCACCCAGGTGGCGGCAACGACCGCACCCACGCTCTGCGCGATCACCACGATGTCTTCCACCGCGATGCCGTGCTCGGCACCGATGTGCGCGATGAAACTGTCCAGGTCACGTACCAGCGCAGGGAATCCAGGGGCATCGCCACGCACGCCCGGCGAACGGCCATTGCCGCGCGCATCCCAGGCAAAGAAAGCCGTATCGGGCAGGTCCAGCTCATCGACCAGATGGGTGACCCGGCCGGAATGCTCGTGGCCGCGATGCAGCAGCACGATGGCCTTGGCCGCCGGGGTGGCGGTGCTGCCCGGCCAGTACCGGTAGAACAGCGGTACCTGGTCGAAGCTGTGGAATTCCCGTTCCTGCGCCTGACGCATGCAATCTCCTGATTGTCTTTTTGTATCTGCTTGATTAATTCGGCGAAACCGCCGCTTCCTGCAGTCCGCGACGGACGCGGTTGATCATCGTCAGCACGCACAGCACCGCCATGGCTGCGGCCACGCCAGTGACCGTCATCGCGCCAACCCACTCGAACGCCAGCAGCAGGCCCAGCGCACCGATCACGAACGCGCGGTCGCTCTTGCCCATCGGGCCGTCATAGCGGCGGCTGGCACCGGCCATCAGCCCCAGTACGCCGGCGTATTCGCTCAGCGCCGCGGTCCAGGCCAGCAACCACAGGGCCTCCGGCCGCACGCCCGGCACGCTCAACAGGCTCAGGTACAGCGCCGCGTCGGCGATCACATCGCACAACTCGTTCAGATAGGCGCCCAGCCGCGACTGCTGGCCGAACTCGCGTGCCAGCATGCCGTCCACCGCATTGAGCGCCATGCGCAGCAACATCCACAGCGGCAGCAGCAGGTACAGCCACGGTTGCGCCGGCGCGCAGCACCACACCGCGGCGGCCACCAGCAGCGAGACCACGGCGGCGGCCACGGTCACCGCGTTGGCGGTGATACCTGTGCGGTACAGGCCGCGCACGGCCGGACGCAACAGGTCCTGGAAACGTCCTTTCAATGCATAGATCGACACGATCTGTCCCTGCGGATCCTTGGCAGTCCGGGCACAGCCTACCCGATCGGGGCGGTGCCGCCGCATCGGATTGCTTGCAGTCTGCGGCCCACCGGGCTGTGCCGAAGGCGGCCACAGTCCCGCGCCGGCCGCCGATTTCGCCCGGCGGCGCCCGCCGCCGGCCCCCACCGCCTACAATATCGGCCCCGCTCCGCTGCCGATTCTGTCCCATGACTGCTGATCTGTTGCCCGTCCGCCGGGCCCTCCTCTCCGTTTCCGACAAGACCGGCCTGGTCGAGCTGGCCACTGCGCTGGCGGCACGCGGCGTGGAGCTGTTGTCCACCGGCGGTACCGCCAAGGCGATCCGCGATGCCGGTCTGGCGGTGAAGGACGTGGCCGACGTCACCGGCTTCCCGGAAATGATGGACGGCCGGGTCAAGACCCTGCACCCGATGGTGCACGGCGGCCTGCTGGGCCGTTCAGGCCTGGATGATGCGGTGATGGCCGAGCATGGCATCGGCGCCATCGACCTGCTGGTGCTGAACCTGTACCCGTTCGAAGCGGTCACCGCCAAGGCCGACTGCACCCTGGCCGACGCGGTGGAGAACATCGACATCGGCGGCCCGGCGATGCTGCGCTCGGCAGCCAAGAACTTCGCCCGCGTGGCGGTGGCCACCGACCCGTCGCAGTACGCCGAACTGCTGGCCTCGCTTGAAGCCAACGACGGCCAGCTGAGCGCTGCCACCCGCTTCGCGTTCTCGGTGGCCGCGTTCAACCGCGTGGCCCAGTACGACGCGGCCATCAGCAACTACCTGTCGGCGGTCACCGCCACCGACGCCGACGTACCGGCGCGTGCCGAGTACCCGGCGCAGATGAATTCCACCTTCGTCAAGGTGATGGACCTGCGCTACGGCGAGAACCCGCACCAGAGCGGCGCGTTCTACCGCGACCTGTACCCGGTGCCGGGCACGCTGGCCACCTTCCAGCAGCTGCAGGGCAAGGAGCTGAGCTACAACAACCTGGCCGATGCCGATGCGGCGTGGGAATGCGTGCGCCAGTTCGATGCGCCGGCCTGCGTCATCGTCAAGCACGCCAACCCGTGCGGCGTGGCCGTCGGCGCTGGCAATGGCGATGCCTACGAGCTGGCCTATGCCACCGACCCGACCAGCGCCTTCGGCGGCATCATCGCCTTCAACAAGCCGCTGGACGCCGCCACCGCCAAGGTGATCCTGGACCGCCAGTTCGTCGAAGTGCTGATCGCCCCGGACTACGAGCCGGCCGCGCTGGAGTACGCGCAGAAGAAGGCCAACGTGCGCGTGCTGCGCATCCCGCACGGTGATGGCCTGAACAACTTCGACAGCAAGCGCGTCGGCTCGGGCCTGCTGCTGCAGTCGTCGGACAACCGCGGCATGACCCGCGACGAACTGAAGGTGGTCAGCAAGCTGGCGCCGACCGACAAGCAGTTCACCGACCTGCTGTTCGCCTGGAAGGTGGCCAAGTTCGTGAAGTCCAACGCGATCGTCTACGCCAAGGACAACCGCACCATCGGTGTCGGTGCCGGCCAGATGAGCCGCGTGTACTCGGCGCGCATCGCTGGCATCAAGGCCGCTGACGCGAACCTGGTGGTCGAAGGTTCGGTGATGGCCTCCGACGCGTTCTTCCCGTTCCGCGATGGCATCGATGCTGCTGCCGCCGCCGGCATCAAGGCGGTGATCCAGCCGGGCGGTTCGATGCGCGATGCCGAAGTGATCGCCGCCGCCGACGAACATGGCCTGGCCATGGTGTTCACCGGCGTGCGCCACTTCCGCCACTGATGCTGGAGCGACACGGATGTCCGCAGTCTCACTGAAATCGCTGGCCGTGCTCGCCCTCGCGGGCGCCGCCATGCTGGCCGGGTGCAAGCCTGCAGCGGCCCCCGCGCCTGCGCTGCAGGCCGCCCCTGCGGCGCCTGCCGAGCCGACGGCGCAGATCAGCCGCACCGCGCGGCTGCAGGCCTTCCTGGTCCAGCGCTACGGCAAGAACGCCAAGCTGTCCGGTGAATGGCACGGCAGCTGGGTCGACGACGGCGAAACCCGTCCGATGGACTGGCAGGTCTGCGCCGAGCAACCGGTGGTGAGCGGTGACAGCTGGCAGCAGTTGCTGGCGGTGTGCGGCGCACTGTCCGAAGGCGCACACATCGACCCGGGAACGATCGACTTCTTCGTGCTGCGGCCCAAGGGCGATGGCTTCGAGGTGACCAGTGAACTGACCGGCGAGCGCTTCGGCAGCGGCGGCCAGCCCGGCACCGCCAGCATCATCCGCGCCGGCAGCGACTTCTATGGCTTCCGGGTCGAGGACGGCTGGTTCGGGCAGGGCTTCTCGCTGCTCTCGCAGTCGCTGATCCTGCCGGGCCCGAACGGCCTGGTGGCCAGTGGCAGCGTGCGCAGCCATATCGACAATGACGCGCAGTACGAATGCGAGAACGTCGACGCCGGCACCGATCCCGACAATGCCGAGAGCTGCCGCAACCGCCGCTTCAGCATCGATTTCGCACTGCGTTTCGACGACAGCGACCGCAGCGCGCGCGTCTGGCCGCTGCTGATCGAGGAAACCGGCACCACCTGTGGCGGCAAGCAGGTCCGGCAGGAATACCGCTTTACCCTGGACCCGAAGACCTGGGCCTATCCCTTCCCCGAGTCGCTGCGACGCGAGGGCTGCGAGTGAAGCACGCGCGCCGCCGGGGACATCGACCTTCCCTTCCCACGCAATCTGGAATCTCGTGATGAACGTACTTGTCATCGGCTCAGGCGGCCGCGAACACGCCCTGGCATGGAAGCTGGCCCAGTCCTCCCGTGTCACCGAAGTGATCGTGGCGCCCGGCAACGCCGGCACCGCCAGCGAAGACAAGTGCCGCAACGTGGCGGTCAAGGTCACCGACATCGACGGCCTGCTGGCACTGGCCCAGGCCGAAGGCGTGGCGCTGACCGTGGTCGGCCCGGAAGTACCGCTGGTAGCCGGCGTAGTTGACCGCTTCCGCGCCGCCGGCCTGCGCATCTTCGGGCCGACCGCCGCCGCCGCCCAGCTGGAAGGCAGCAAGGCCTACGCCAAGGATTTCCTGGCCCGCCACAACATTCCCACCGCGTTCTACGCCGTGCACACCGAGGTGGACGCGGCGCTGGCCTACATCCGCGACAAGGGCGCCCCGATCGTGGTCAAGGCCGATGGCCTGGCCGCCGGCAAGGGCGTGATCGTGGCGATGACCCTGGCCGAAGCCGAAGAGGCCGTGCGTGACATGCTGTCGGGCAACGCCTTCGGCGATGCCGGTGCGCGCGTGGTGATCGAGGAGTTCCTCGACGGCGAGGAAGCCAGCTTCATTTCGATGGTGGACGGCGTGCACGCGCTGCCGATGGCCACCTCGCAGGACCACAAGCGCGTCGGCGACGGCGATACCGGCCCGAACACCGGCGGTATGGGCGCGTACTCGCCGGCCCCGGTGGTCACCGCGGAAGTGCACGCACGGGTGATGCGCGAGGTGGTGAACCCGACCGTGCAGGGCATGATCGCCGACGGCATCCCGTTCACCGGCTTCCTCTACGCCGGCCTGATGATCGATGCCAGCGGCGCGCCGAAGGTGATCGAATTCAACGTGCGTTTCGGCGATCCGGAAACCCAGCCGGTGATGCTGCGCCTGCAGTCGGACCTGGTGGAGCTGGTGGAAGCGGCGATCGATGGCCGCCTGGACCAGGTGCAGGCGCAGTGGGACGCGCGCCCGTCGCTGGGCGTGGTGATGGCGGCCAAGCCTTATCCGGAAGCGCCGATCATCGGTGATGTGATTTCCGGCCTGGGCGACGTGCCGGCCAGTGCCAAGGTGTTCCATGCCGGCACCACGCTGGACGCGCAGGGCCAGGTGCTCAGCGCGGGCGGTCGCGTGCTGTGCGTGGCTGCGCTGGGCGAGAGCGTGCGCGACGCGCAGGCCAATGCCTACGCCGGCGTAGCCAAGGTGACGTGGGCGAACGAGTTCCACCGCAACGACATCGGCTGGCGCGCGATCGCACGCGAGGGGTGAGGCTCGCGCGGCATCAGGGCATCCACGCATGGCGTGGATCCACTGGATCTTGCCGCATCCATGCATGACGTCGATCATGCGAGGCTTGGGGTAGATCCACGCCATGCGTGGATGAGAGCGCCGCGAAAAACAAAAAGGCCCGGCATTGCCGGGCCTTTTCATTGCTTCAACGCCACCCCGCCTTACGCGGTGAACAGCGCCTTCATCTTCTTCAGTGCGTTCGCTTCCACCTGGCGGATGCGCTCGGCCGACACGCCGTACTCGTCAGCCAGCTCCTGCAGCGTCACCTTGCTGTCGGCATCCAGCCAGCGGCGGCGGATGATGTCGCGCGAACGTGCGTCCAGTTCGGCCAGGCCTTCGCGCAACAGCTGCATCTGGTTGTCTTCGCTGTCGGCACGCTCATAGGCCATCGACGGATCTTCGTCGTTGGCGACCAGGAACGCAGCCGGCGACGGCGGCGCGTGTTCGTTGTCCTCGTCGGTCGGCGCATCGAAACCGATATCGCGACCGGACAGGCGCGATTCCATTTCCATGACCTCGCGCTCGGACACGTTCAGGTCCTTGGCCACCGCGCTGACTTCGGCCGCGTTCATCCAGCCCAGGCGCGTCTTCGACTTGCGCAGGTTGAAGAACAGCTTGCGCTGCGCCTTGGTGGTGGCGACCTTCACGATGCGCCAGTTCTTCAGGATGAACTCGTGCATTTCGGCACGGATCCAGTGCACGGCGAAGGACACCAGGCGCACGCCCATTTCGGGGTCGAAGCGCTTGACCGCCTTCATCAGGCCGATGTTGCCTTCCTGGATCAGGTCGCCCAGCGCAAGACCGTAGCCGTTGTAGCCACGGGCCACGTGCACCACGAAGCGCAGGTGCGAATGCACCAGCTCGCGGGCGGCGTCCAGATCATTGCCGTCGCGGAAACGACGGGCCAGGTCCTGTTCGTCATCGACCGACAGCACCGGGATCTGGTGCACGGCACCGATGTAGGCGTCCAGCGAACCGAGCGCACTGGGAATCGGGAGATTGTTTGCCACAAGGGCAGTAGAGGTGTTCTGGCTCATAGGCACCCATCTTAGCAGTCCGGGATTTGGACTGCTAAAGGAGGAAAAAGTTCCAGCGTCCTATTGATGCAACACTGGTCTCAAACAGAGCCCTACCGTAGCGCGATTTGATGACAGTGGCGAGCATGCTTTTCGGGATTCACAATCCCTTGGAATTCAAGCAATTACCCACCGGAAACCGGCCGAATCCGGTCAAGCGGAGCTGAACGGGCCGGCCCGAAGGCCCATTCAGGGCCCAAGACGTTGCCCGGGGTTCAGGCCCGAGCCCCACAGGGGCGGCGCGTTACTACTAAGAAACCCGTTGACAGCTCCGCAGCAGCATGCTCCGATGCATCAACTAATTCATACGTAGATGCCATGGCCCGTCCCGTCTCCCAGACCCCTACGCCGGCCGAGCAGGCCATCCTGGACATCCTCTGGGACAAGGGCGAGGCTTCCGTGCGTGAAGTGGCCGATGTGCTCGGCGAACACAAGCCGGTCGCCTACACCACGGTGCTGACCATGTTCAACGTACTGGCGCGGAAAGGCTTCGTCAGCCATCGCCAGGAAGGCCGTGCCTACATCTACCACGCCACGCTCAGCCGCCAGCAGGCGCGCCGGCAGGCACTGGACCATCTGCTGCTGCAGTTCTTCGACGGCTCACCGAATGTGCTGGCGCAACACCTGGTGGACGAACGCGAAATCGACCGCAACGAACTGCAGGCACTGCAGCAGCGCATCAGCGATGCCAGGGCCGGGAGGAAGCCATGAACCTCATCGACCTGGCGATGGCGCTGGGCGTTCGACAGTTGCTGTTGTCCGCGGTTGTGCTGCTGCCAGCGCTGTGGCTCGCACGGCGGCCAACCCTGAGCACCGAACAACGCTCCTGGCTGCTGACCGCCGCGATGGCGATCGCCCTGCTGTTGCCGCTCAGTGCCTTCCTGCCAGGCTGGTCGACCACGCTGCCCACGCCTGCGCCGACGGCTCCGGCGCTTCACCCCATGCCTGGCGAAGGGGCGACGATGGCCGAGGCCGTCTACGAAGCCGGACGACAACCCGACATCTATTACGTCGAACTGCCGAAGACATTGCCGACCGTATTGGCGGCGCTTTGGCTGCTGGGCACGCTGTGGCTGGGCATGCGCCTGCTCGATGCGGTGCTGCAGGCACGCCGGTTGCTGCGGTTGGCACAACCGGCAACCGACGAACTGCGCGCAGCACTGGCCGGGGTCGTACCCGACCATGTGCCGATCGCCACCTGCGCCGTCGACGGGCCGATGGTCGTCGGTCTGTGGCGCCCAACGATCCTGCTGCCGCGCCCGCTGCTGGCGCGGCTGGACAACAGCGTGCTGCGCGACATCGTCCGCCATGAGGTCGCACACCTGCAACGCCGCGACCTGTGGGCAAGCACAGTGCTGCGCGCAGGGGTTGCACTGTTCTGGTGGAATCCGCTCCTGCACGTTGCCCAGGCACGCCTGGCGGTACTGCGCGAAATGGCCTGCGATGCACGTGCCGCGCTGCAGGCACGCGAACCGCTGGACTATGCGGGTTCACTGCTGGCCAGTGTCGAACAGCTGCAGGCCCTGCGCGAAGAGGCGCCGACGCTGGCGCTGGGCATGTTCGGCGCGCGCAGCCAGCTGGCGCAGCGCATCGATCAGCTCGTCGAGACTGCACCACCGGCACCGCGGCGGCGCAGCCGCCTGATGCTGGGGCTGACGCTTCTGCTGGGCTGCACGGCCACCGCGGTGGCCGTCTCACCACGGCTGGCGCCACCGTCGGCGCCCGCGTCCTCCGATACGCGCACCAACGATCTTCTGCGCGCCGCCAGCACCCATGACATCGCCCAGGTCCACGCGTTGGCTGCGGCAGGCATCGATCTCGATGCGCGCGTGCTCGGCGATGGCACGGCACTGATCCAGGCCATCCGCGCTCGCGACCTGGCGATGGTCGACGCCCTGCTGCGGCTGGGAGCCGACCCCGATCGCGCCGCCCTGGGCGAAGGCAACCCGCTGATCGTCGCCTCCGCGCTGGGTCTGCAACCCATCGTCGAGCGGCTGGTGCAGGCCGGGGCCGACGTCAACCGGGTGGTGACCTATGACGAGACACCCTTGATCAATGCCTCGCGCGAGGGCCACCTGGTCACCGTGCAGTACCTGCTCGCGCAGGGCGCCGACATCAATCTGGGCGTGGAAGCCGACGGCTGGCTCGGACGCTGGCGAACACCGCTGAACCAGGCCGGCACCACCGCCGTGCGCGACTACCTGCTGGCGCAGGGCGCCCGCCGCGAACGACGCTGACGCCGCTGCCGCATTGCCTCCTGCAGTGCGGCGATACCCCGTTCCACCCGCAACGACCGGACGCGGCAGGCGTGCGTGGCAACGCGTGCGCCACCGCCGCCCTTTCTTCCTCTCCTGCAAGGATGTCGATGATGAAACCCCAGTTGCTGTGTTCACTGCTGGTCGCCCTGGCACCGTTCCACGCGATGGCCATTGAGGCCCCCGGCGAGGACACGGCGCGTTTTGCCCAAGCGATGGCCCATGGCCTGCGACCGGGCACCGCCGTGCTGGGCGCTGCGCCACCACGGTGGTCGATCACCGAGCGCCTGGCCCACCACAAGGTGCCGGGGGCGGCGGTTGCAGTGGTCCGCAACGGCCAGGTGGTCTATGCCGCGGGATTCGGCGTTCGCCAGGCCGGCACCCACGATGCGGTGGATGCCGACACCGTGTTCTCGGTGGGTTCGGTCAGCAAGATGGGAACGGCAGCCACCGCCCTGAAACTGGTGGCTGCCGGCAAGGTCACGCTGGAAGAAGACATCGATGCTCGGCTGCGTCGCTGGCATCTGCCTGCTGATGCGCAGGGGCAGCAGGCGCCGATCAATCTGCGCATGCTGCTCTCGCACACCGCCGGCTTCAATGTGCACGGCTTCCAGGACTATCAGCCCGCCGAGCGCCTGCCGACCCTGCTGCAGACCCTGGAAGGACAACCGCCCGCAAAGAATGAAGCGATCCGGCTGATCCACGCACCCGGCCAGCAGGTCGACTACTCCGGTGGCGGCTACACCGTGGTGCAGCTGGCGATCGAAGACCTGACCGGCGCCCCCTTCGCCGACGTCGCCCGCCGCGAGGTGTTCGCGCCGCTGGGCATGTCGCGCAGCACTTACCAGACCCCCCTGCCAGCCCGCTACGGCAACGTCGCCCATGCGCACGACAGCAAGGGCCAGGCGGAGGCCCTGCCGCGCGGTTGGCAGAGTTTTCCCGAACAGGCGGCGTCGGGCCTGTGGACCAGCGCCAACGATATGGGCCTGTTCGTCGCGGCCCTGCTGCGCAGCATCCGCACCCAGCAAGGTTGGCTGCCGCAACCGCTGGCCCTGCAGATGGTCAGCGAAGTGGCGCCGGCCGGCCGCGGCCTGGGCCCGGAGCTGGCCGGTGCCGGCGCCAGCCGCCGCTTCTTCCACAACGGCAGCAACGACAGCTATCACGCCGGCATCGAAGGCTATCCGGAGAGCGGCGACGGGTTCGTCATCCTGACCAACGGCGACAACGGCTCCGCATTGCGCGGAGAAATCCGCAACGCCTTGTCCGATGCACTCGGCCATAACGCCAAGCCGCTCATCCGCACGCTGGATCCGGCACTGCTGGTGGACAGCTACGCGCGCTTCAGCGGCCGCTTCGTGCTCGATGACACTCTGCCGATGGATGTGCGCAGCAGCCTGGCCGACTGGTTCGAGGCCACCACCCTGGACGTGCAGGCGGTCGACGCGGGCTTGCAGTTGCGTCTGCCAGGGCGTGATGCGCCGGTCGCGCTGCTGCCGCTGACGCCGGTCCGCTTCCTGGCTGGCAGTGTAGGGGCGGAGCTGCTGTTCCACCGCGGCGGCGATGGCCGCGTCCAGGCGCTGAGCGTGATCGCCGAAGGCGCGCGTGCCTACTACCGGCGCGCGGACACTGCACCGGCAGCAGGGAACTGATTGATCGCTGACGGTGCCGGGCCCCTGCCCGGTCCGCTCAGAACGCCGAACGCGGTGGCAGCGACCAGTCGATCGGCGTCTGGCCACGGCGCTGCAGGTACTCGTTGGCCATCGAGAAGTGCCGGCAGCCGAGGAACCCCCGGTGCGCCGACAGCGGCGACGGGTGCGGCGCCTTCAGCACGCGATGGCGGCGGGTGTCGATGACCTTGCCCTTCTGCTGTGCATAGGCGCCCCAGAGCATGAACACCAGGCCTTCGCGTTCGCGGTTGAGCACATCCACCACGTGATCGGTGAAGCCCTCCCAGCCACGGCCCTGGTGCGCACCGGCCTTGCCCTCTTCCACCGTCAACACGGCGTTGAGCAGCAGCACGCCGCGTTGTGCCCATGGAATCAGGCAGCCGTGGTCCGGGCGCGGGAGACCGAGATCGCTCTCGATCTCCTTGTAGATGTTCAGCAGCGATGGCGGCACCGGTACGCCCGGCTGCACCGAGAAGCTCAGGCCATGGGCCTGGCCACGGCCGTGATACGGGTCCTGGCCAAGGATCACCACCTTCACCTGTTCGAACGGCGTGGCGTCGAACGCAGCGAAGATCTGCGGGCCGGGCGGGAACACCGCCGCACCACCGGCCTTGCGCTGGCGCAGGAACGCGGACAACTCACGCATCTGCGGCTGCAGCAGGTAATGACCGACATGCTGCTTCCAGCTCGGTTCGAGCTGGATCGTCGGGGTGTCGGTTACTTCATCGATCATCGCAATACTTCATCGCAACAGAGGTCCATCGTTCAATCGGGCCAGGCGCAGCTGGAACAGCACCTTGGTGACCAGCAGCCGTTCTTCGATCGGCTTGAGCACCAGGTCGTTGGCGCCGGACTGCAGCAGCCCGGTCTGGTTGTGCGGGTTGCCGTCGCCGGTCATCACCAGCACCGGCAGGCGGCGCTTGCCGTAGCCGAAGTCGACGCGTACGCGCTGCACCACGTCGCGGCCGCTCAGTTCGCCCTTCAGGGTGACGTCGGTCAGCACCAGGTCGATGCGGTGGCGGCTGCGGCCCAGCGACTCGGCAGTGAGCAGGGTGAATGCTTCCTCGGCACTGACCACGTGCAGCACGTTCAGCTGCTGGCGTTCGAGCATGCGCTTGGTGGCCTCAGCCACCACGCGGCTGTCCTCGATGTAGAGGATGGTGGCGCCGGGAATGGTCTGCGGCTGCACATAGCCGCGGATGAAGGTCGCCAGCGCCTCGTGGCCGAGCGCCTTGTCGAAATAGTCGGTGACGTACTCGGTGAAGCGGCGCTGTTCCAGGTGCTGCTGGGCATCGCCGGAGACCACGATCACCGGCACGTAGGCCTGGCCGGCGGCTTCACGGACCATCCGCGCCAGCGCCAGGCCGTCGCCATCGCGCAGGGTCAGCGAGGTCGTCACCAGGTCCACCGGACCCTGTGCCAGCGCCTGCTGCGCGTCCTCGATGCTGTCGCAGCCGATCACCTCCACGCCCGGCAGGTCACGCTGCAGGACGTCGGCGATCAGCTTGCGCACCAGCTTCGACCCGTCGACCACCATCACCCGCGTCGCGGGCCCTTCAAGGTGCTTCAGCGCTTGCGGTTGCATGCTGGTCTCAGGTGTCGGTCGGGCGGGTCTGGCGGAGGAAGTGGCCGGTCACCAGCCACGCGCCCAGCCAGCCCAGCAGCAGCGTGCCCAGCAGGACCAGGCTGCCATGCAGCAGGTCCAGACCGTGCAGCACGAACGGGCTGCCGTAGCTGCGCGACAGCTCGGCCAGCGGCAGGCGCAGCGCGGCACCGGCCGCGCCGATCAGGGCCAGCGCCACCGCGCCGGCGCCGAGGCCGTACCAGGCGCCCAGATAGAGGAACGGGCGGCGGATGAAGCCATCGCTGGCACCGAGCAGCTGCAGCACGCCGATTTCTTCGCGACGGGCCTGGATATCCAGGCGCACGGTGTTGCCGACCACCAGCGCGGCACCCGCGCCAAGCAGCACCGACAGCACCTGCACCAGCCGCGCACCGAACGCCAGCCAGGCGTCCAGGCGCTGGCGCCACAGCGCATCGTGCTGCACCAGGTCGGCCTCGGGCAGGCTCTCCAGCGCGCGTGCCAGGCGTGCGTCGTCCTTGCCCTGGCCGGGGGTGATCACCAGCAGCGACGGCAGCGGATTGTCGTTGAGCGCATCGATCGCCTCGCCGAGCCCGGCATCGCGCAGCTCCTGCAGGCCCTGCTCGGGCGTGCGCACGTTTACTTCGGCCACGTCATCGCGGTCACGCAGCTGACCAGCCAGGCGCAGCGCAGCGGGGCCATCGACATTGCCCTTGAGGAACACATTGATGTCGCGCGACTGCTGCACGCTGCCGGCGAACTGCTTGAGGTTGTCCAGCGCGATCGACAGCCCCAGCGGCAGGGCCAGCGCCAGCGCCATGACCATCACCGTCAGCAGGGTCGCCCACGGCTTGCGGAAGGCGCGGCCGAGGCTGAACACCACGCTGTGCGCGTGGTGCTGGAACCAGACGCCCACGCGCGAGGGTGCGGCGGCTTCGCTGTTTTCGTTCTTGGCCATGGGTTACTCCGCCAGGTCCTGCGGCGAGATGTCGTCCACCAGCCGGCCGTGGTCGAGGATCAGCACGCGCTTGCGCATGCGGCGCAGCAGCGGCAGATCGTGGCTGACCACCAGCACGCTGGTGCCGCGTGAGGGCAGTTCGGCGAACAGCGCCATGATTTCCGCCGCCAGGGTCGGGTCGAGGTTGCCGGTCGGCTCGTCGGCCACCAGCAGCTTGGGTTCGCCGACGATGGCGCGGGCGATGCCAACGCGCTGCTGCTCGCCCGCGGACAGCTGCGAAGGCAGCGCCTTCTCGCGGTGGCCCAGGCCCATGCGCTCGAGCACCGAGCGCACGCGCTTGCTGATATCGCCGCGACGGGTGCCGCGCAGGATCAGCGGCAGCGCCACATTCTCGGCAATCGAACGGTCCATCAGCAGGCGGTGGTCCTGGTAGACCGCACCGACCGCGCGCCGATGGCGCGGGACGTCGCCACCGCGCACCTTCAGCAGGTTGCGCTCGTCGAACACCACCGCGCCGCGGCTGGGCCGTTCGTCGAGGTGGATCAACTTGAGCAGGGTGCTTTTGCCCGCACCGGAATGGCCGGTGACGAACAGCATCTCGCCCGGCGCGACCTCGAAGCTGACATCGATCAGGGCTTCGTGGCCACCGGCGTACTGTTTGCTGACATTGTCGAAGCGCAGGACACTCATGCCCCGATTATGCAGGAGCGGCGCGACGGCGTGGAGATGGTGGGTGCCAACCGCTGGTCGGCACACCCCTGCGAAGCCACCCGACCAACGGTCGGGTGCTACCGGTCCGGCCTGGTGGGTGCCGACCGTTGGTCGGCACACCTCTCAAGGCCGCCCGACCAACGGTCGGGCGCTACCACTTAGTTGCCCGACAGCATCCGGCGGATCTTGCGGCCGATGCGGGTCAGGAACGAATCGCCGGTATCGGCAGCGGTGCGCACCGGCTTGGCCACCACCTGCACCGGGGTGACCGGGCTGGCGCCGTTGCCGGCCGTGGCCTGCACGCCCTCGGCACCCTCGACCGGGCGGCCGTGGCGACGACGGCGGCGCTTGCGCGGCTTGCGATCGCCCTCGGCGGCACCTTCCGGCGCACCTTCGGCACGCGGCGGACGCGGCGGGCGCGGCGCCTGGGCCACGGCGGCTTCGGCACCTTCGGCCGGTGCGGCGGCCGCCTGTTCGCCTTCCACGCGCGGCTTGCGCGGGCCGCGCGAACGGCGTTCGCCGCTGCGCTCACCGTCGCGACGCTCGCCACGACCACCGCCGGAGCGGCCGCCACTGCGGCCACCGCCACGACGCTCTTCCTCGGCGGCGCGGGCTTCACGCGCTTCGCGGAAGATCTGGCCGACGCTCTCGTTCTCCTCGCCTTCCTCGCCAGCGGCCGGGGCCGGGCGTTCCGGGCGCGGCAGCGCGGTCAACAGTTCCTTGGTGACCGGCTCGGACGGAATCTTCTGCTCGATGTAGGCCTCGATGTCCGGCAGGCCCATCGCGTAGCGCTCGCAGGCGAAGCTGATCGCATCGCCCTCTTCACCCAGGCGCGCGGTACGGCCGATGCGGTGCACGTAGTCTTCGGCATCGAACGGCAGGTCGTAGTTGTAGACGTACTTGATGCCGTCGATGTGCAGGCCACGCGCGGCCACGTCGGTGGCCACCAGGATTTCCAGCTGGCCCTTCTGGAAGCGGTTGAGCAGGCTCTCGCGCTTCTTCTGCGGCACGTCACCGGACAGCACGCCGACGCGGTAGCCGGCCTTTTCCAGCGAACGGGCCACGCGCTCGACGAACACCTTGGTGTTGACGAACACCATGGTGCGTGCGCCTTCGCTGCGCGAGAGCAGGCCCAGCAGCAGCGGAATCTTCTCGTCGTCGGCCGGGAAGTAGATGCGCTGGCGCACCCGCGCGGCGGTGATGGTTTCGGCTTCGACCACCAGCTTCTGCGGCTCGTTCATGTGCTCGTAGGCCAGCTCCAGCACGCGGTGGCTGAGCGTGGCGCTGAACAGCAGGGTCTGCCGGATGGTGCGCTCGGGCATGCGGCGCAGCAGGAAGCGGATGTCCTTGATGAAGCCCAGATCGAACATGCGGTCGGCTTCGTCCAGCACGCAGATCTCGCAGGCGTGCAGCGAGACCACCTTGTGCTGCTTGACGTAATCGATCAGGCGGCCCGGGGTGGCGATGATCACGTCCACGCCCTGCTGCAGGATCTCGCGCTGCTTGTCGTAGTCGACGCCGCCGTAGACCAGCGCGAAGCGCAGGCCGAGGTCGGAGCCGAACTTCACCGCATCCTTGTGGATCTGGATGGCCAGTTCGCGGGTCGGCGCGAGGATCAGCGCGCGCGGGTCTTCCGGCTTGCGGTCGGCCAGCGCCGGCCGGCTCAGCAGGCGGTTCACGACAGCGACCAGGAAGGCCAGGGTCTTGCCGGTGCCGGTCTGGGCCTGGCCGGCAACATCACCGCCGGCCAGCGCGACCGGCAGGGTCAGTGCCTGGATCGGGGTGCAACGGGTGAATCCGGCTCCTTCAAGGCCGGCCTGCAGGGCCGGATGCAGCTCGAAGGAGGAGAAGGTCAAATCGGTCAGCGGTTTGTCGCTCATGGGTCCGTCTTGGTATGGCCGTCGGCCCGTGGGGCGGGCGGCACTTCATCGTCTAGGGGCACCGTCGCAAACTGCGGCCCCTGCGGCGGGTTGGCAGGCAGGGACCACCCGGTCCGCACGCCGCACAATGCCCCAGTTTAACGCACTCGAGCCGGCAAACCGGAATGGCACGTCTCACAGCGCTGCGAGACACACCCATCTTCACCCAGCCACACCGCACTTGAACGCCCCTGCCCGCCGCTGCTGGTGTCGCCGGCTGCCATCCCCATTTCCTGGAAGACAGTGAAATCCGACACATACCGGGCTTCGAAGCGATCACGATACGCTGGGTTCCAGCCGGCGCCTGTCCCTGCCCTGCGATAGGGGTACACTGCCGGCCGTGAGCGTCCAGGCATCCCGCCGAACGCACCGCGGCAGAGCGCCGCGAGGCAACGACGAGGGTCGCGCCACCGGGCATGGCCCAGTTCACCCACCTCCGGCATGGCCGGGTGCAATCCAAGACGAGAAACCAAGATGAGCGACAAGGTTGTACATGTCGGCGACGCCGACTTTGATAGCGCAGTGCTGAATTCCAAGGAACCGGTGCTGGTCGATTTCTGGGCCGAGTGGTGTGGCCCGTGCAAGATGATCGCCCCGGCGCTGGACGAACTGGCCGATGCCTACCAGGGCCGCGCCAAGATCGCCAAGGTCAACGTCGACCACAACCGTGCGCTGGCCGCCAAGTACCACGTGCGTTCGATTCCGTACCTGGTCGTGTTCAAGGACGGCGAGAAGGTCGGCGAGCAGATCGGTGCGGTGGGCAAGGCCCAGCTGGCCGGCCTGCTGGACAAGGCGCTGGCCTGATCCTGCTGTTTCACGGCAGCCGCCGCGTGCGGCTGCCGTCGGGCGCACCGCGTCCATGATGAATGCTGTTCCCGGCGACCCTTGCACGGCGCCGCGGGCCGATGATAGTGTCGGCATATCCGGCCGCGTTCGCGTGCCGCACCCTCTGGACGCCGTTTCTTCCAGACCCATTCCCAACGTTCGCCGCCCCAGCCGGGCGCTCGCACCTTCAAGCGAGGAATAACGCTCTTGTCCGATAACACTCCCGAAACCGGCAGCGCTGAAGCGCCCGCCGAAAAGCGCGTGCGCAAGGCCCGCGTAAGCAAGGCAGCCGCTCCGGCCGCCGCCGAAACCAGCGCCGCTCCGGCGCAGCCGACCCTGCCGCTGGCAGCCGCGCCCGAAGCGCCGGCGCCGGCCGCTGCGCCCCCTGCGCCGAGCGCGCCCGCCGCCGAGGCCCCCGCCAGCAGTGGCGGCGGCGAAGGCGGTGAGGGCCGCGAATCCGGCCAGCCGCGGCAGCAGAACCACCAGGGTGGTGGTCAGAACCAGAACCAGAATCCGTACAACCAGAACCAGCAAGGCCAGGGCCAGGGCAACCGCCGTGACCGCTTCCGCAACCGCCGCGACCGTGATCGCAATGGCGGTGGCAACGGCGGCCGCTTCCGCGATGACGGCATGCCCAACGATGGCGGCGACCAGCAGCCGTTCGTGCCGCGCCCGCACGCCAATGTGCCGGAAGGTTTCCCGGTCTACTCGCTGAGCGATCTCAAGCGCATGCCGGCGCAGAAGCTGCTGGAGATTGCCGAGCAGCTGCAGATTTCCGAAGGCGTCGCCCGCGCCCGCAAGCAGGACGTGATCTTCGCGCTGCTGAAGGTGCTGACCCGCCACGGCGATGGCGTCGCCGCCGATGGCGTGCTGGAAATCCTGCCCGACGGCTTCGGTTTCCTGCGTGCAGCCGAAGCGAGCTACCTGGCCGGCCCGGACGACACCTACATCTCGCCCAGCCAGATCCGCCGCTTCAACCTGCGCACCGGCGACCACCTGTCCGGCCGCATCCGCTTCCCGAAGGACGGCGAGCGCTACTTCGCGCTGTCGATCGTGGACACCATCAATGGTGAGCCGCTGGAAGCGTCGAAGAACAAGGTGCTGTTCGAGAACCTGACCGCGCTGTTCCCGCGCCGTCGCTTCACCCTGGAGCGTGGCAACGGTTCGTCGGAAGACATCACCGGCCGCATCCTCGATCTGATGGCGCCGCAGGGCAAGGGCCAGCGCTCGCTCATCGTGTCGCAGCCGAAGGCCGGCAAGACCATGATGATGCAGCAGGTGGCCACGGCCATCACCACCAACCATCCGGACGTGCACCTGATCGTGCTGCTGATCGACGAGCGCCCGGAAGAAGTGACCGAAATGCAGCGCACCGTGCGCGGCGAGGTCATCAGCTCGACCTTCGACGAGCCGGCCGCGCGCCACGTGCAGGTGGCCGAAATGGTCATCGAGCGCGCCAAGCGCCTGGTCGAGCACAAGAAGGACGTGGTGATCCTGCTGGACTCGATCACCCGCCTGGCCCGCGCCTACAACAACGTGGTGCCGAGCTCGGGCAAGGTGCTGACCGGTGGTGTGGATGCCAACGCCCTGCACCGCCCGAAGCGCTTCTTCGGTGCCGCGCGCAACGTGGAAGAAGGCGGCAGCCTGACCATCATCGCCACCGCGCTGGTCGACACCGGCTCGAAGATGGACGAGGTGATCTACGAAGAGTTCAAGGGCACCGGCAACAGCGAAGTGCACCTGAGCCGCCGCATCGCTGAAAAGCGCGTGTTCCCGGCCATCGACATCAACCGTTCCGGCACCCGCCGCGAAGACCTGCTGATCGAGCCGGAGCTGCTGCAGAAGATCTGGATCCTGCGCAAGCTGCTGCATCCGATGGATGAAATGGCCGCGATGGAATTCCTGCTGGACAAGATGAAGAACACCAAGTCCAACGACGAGTTCTTCGGTTCGATGAAGCGCTAAGAAGAAAGCCCCGCACTGCGGGGCTTTTTTTTGCCTCGGGAACGGCGCATCCACGCATGGCGTGGATCTACCGGCAGATTTCGCGCGGGTCCAGGCCGAGGTCGCGGCAGATGCGGTTCGATGAAGTGCGGCCGATGCGTCGCACAGGGAATGATCCGCAGGGCCTGGAGAAAGCGTCGCATGATGGATGACCTTGGGCACAGTCATCCATCTTCCCTGGCATGGACCGACCTTGGCCATGCAAGAAGTTGCAGAGCGCAGGGGGAATGCGGCGTCGGTGCCGACCAACGGTCGGCACCCACCCGAGCAGATCCGGCCAGTAGATCCACGCCACGCGTGGATGCCTGCCCGGACGCACCCGCCTACATCACGGGCAGGTCAAGGCCCCCTCGGCATTGGCCGTGTTGGCGGTCAGCTTGACCTGGGTGAAGGCCGCGGCGAACGGCTTGTCCGCGCTGACCACGAACGGCGCCTCCACCGCGCCCAGATCCACCCCCTGCCTGGCGAAGCAGGCCAACGGCACGGTCACCGTCTGCTTCTGGCCGGGGGAGAGCTTGCCCAGCAACGGGGCAATGTCCACCCCGCCCTCGCAGCCGGTACCGCACTGCATGGTCACCTTCACCGCCGACTCCGGGCGCTTCACCAGCTGCACGTCGAACTGCAACGCGCCGTTGCTGCGCGCCAGTGCACCGAGATTGCGACGCGAGGTGCTGCGCGCGATCAGCTGCGCGGGCGCCGACCAGGTCACCTCCCTGGCATCCTGCTGGGTGTTCACCTGCACGGTACGCACCTGCACCACCGGCGTGCCAGCAGGCCAGCGCAGCGTGGCATTCAGATCGTTGCCCAGTGGCTGGGTGGCGCCGCCTGCGGCCACGTGCAGCGCGAACGGCGGCGTGTCGGCACGGTTGAAGATCGGCAGCACGGTCACTTCGCCGCAGCTGTCCGGGGTGGCCTCGTCGAGCCGCGCGACCTTGCCGCCCTTCGCGTAACTCAGGCCATAGCCGAGCGCGAACAGCGCAGGCTTGCCCGCATCGGGGCGGTCGATCGGCGCCGGGCACGGCGCGCCCGGCCACGGGAAGCTCAGGCGGCCACGGAAGTCGTGTGCGGGTTTGCCATCCTTGCCGGCCACCAGCACATCGGTCACGCCCTTGCCTTCGGTACCGGGCAGCCACGCCGCCACGAACGCGCTGGACAGGTTGAGCAGGTCGTTGGTGTACATCGGCCGCCCGGACAGGTAGACCGTCACCACTGGCTTGCCGGTGGCTGCGGCGGCCTTCAGCACTGCCAGGTCCCGTGGGTAGGCGCGGCTGTGGCTGACCGTGTCGGAGGGCAGGATGTCGCCGTTGGTCTCGGCGTAGGGCGTTTCACCGATCACCGCCAGCACCACGTCGAAGGCCTTCGGGTCGATGCCCCGGCCATCGGCGCTGAAGCTGATCTTGTCTGCGCCGAGTTCGGCGCGCAGCGCGCCCAGCACCGAATCGGCATTGGGGAAATCGGCGTTCTTGTTCTCGGTACCCTGCCAGGTCAGCGACCAGCCCCCGGACTGGTCGCCGATGTTGTCGGCCCCCTTGCCGACCACCAGTACGCGCGCATCACGGCGTAGCGGCAGCACCTTGCCTTCGTTCTTCAGCAGCACCAGCGATTCGCGCACCGCGCGGCGCGCCAGTTCGCGGTGCTGCACGGCGGTGGCATCACCGGCATAACGGCTGTCGGACGGCTTGTGCTCGAACAAGCCGGCGCGCAGCTTCACCCGCAGGATGCGCGTCACTGCATCATCGATGCGCGCCATCGGAATCTCGCCGCTCTGCACCTGCGCGGTGGTGTTGGCAATGAACGCCTTCCAGTCATCGGGCACCATCACCATGTCGATGCCGGCGTTGATGGCCTGCGCACAGCTGTCGTTGCGGCAGCCCGGCACCTGCGCGATGCCGTTCCAGTCGGAGACGACGAAGCCGTCGAAGCCCATCTTGTCCTTCAGCGCATCGGTCAGCAGCGCCTTGCTGCCATGCATCTTGCCGTAGTCGATCCCCGCCGCGCGGTCGTTCCAGCTGTTGAACGAGGCCATCACCGTCTGTGCGCCTTCGCCCAGCGCGCCGTAGTAGCCCTGCGCGTGAACGTTGATCATGGTGGTCTTGTCGACCAGCGCCTCGCCCTGGTCACGGCCATTGTCGGTGGCGCCATCCCCCAGGTAGTGCTTGGCCGTGGTGACCACGTTGCCGTCATCCTTGAACGTACCCTGCGCGCCCTTGACGTAGGCATGGGCGAAGCGACGGATCACGCTGGGGTCGGACGAATAGCTTTCATAGGTGCGTCCCCAACGCGGATCGTGGGCCACTGCCAGGGTCGGCGCGAACACCCAGCCGATACCGGTGGCGCGCACCGAGCGCGCGGTCGCCTCGCCGATGCGCTCGATGAGTTCGGCATCGCCGGCCGCGCCCAGGCCGATGTTGTGCGGGAACAGGGTGGCGCCCAGTACGTTGTTGTGGCCGTGCACCGCGTCGGTCCCCCAGATCACCGGCACCGGCGTCTTTGCGTCGGTGGCCAGCGGCGCGGCGTGGTAGGCATCGGCCAGCGTCAGCCAGGCCTGCACGCCGGCGTGCTTGTCCATGTCCGGCCAGGAGCCGCCGCCGTTGAGTACCGAGCCGATGTAGTACTGGCGTACCTGTTCCGGCGTGATCGTCTTGATCTCGGCCTGGGTCATCTGCCCGATCTTCTGCGCCAGCGTCATCTGCGCAAGGATGGTCTGCACGCGGCGTTCGATATCCGAATCGGTGGCGATCGCGCTGTGCACGCGCGGCCAGTCCTGCAGGCGTTCGCCGCTGGCCGGTGCGGCACCGGCGGGGACGGCAAGGGCAGCCAGCAGACAACTGGCAAGAAGGGTCTGGGTGGGGCGATTCACTGGGCTCTACCTCCGTGGATGATGTTCCTGGCGTGCGGGCCTGCAGCAGCACGACAGCGCGGGCATTCGCGCAACGTTCCTGACAGCGCTGTCATATAAGTCCGCCTGCGCACTGTCAATCGTTGTTCGAGCGCAGGGTGGTGGCGGTCGCGCAACCACGGGCCCTGGCGCGTTACAGGCGCGCTACAGTGGTGCCCGGGTGCTGCATCGCGACAAGGAATCGGGACGTGCCAGCGCACCACATGTCGTGGCAACATCCGCCTGCTTCGGCAACACCGACCGGGCCGCCACGCACTACCATCGCCGCGTGCCCGCCGCCTTCCAGGAGGAACCATCGCACCATGCGCAGTCGAATCGAGGATGTGGCCGCCGTTGCCGGGGTTTCGATCAAGACCGTGTCCCGCGTGCTCAACCATGAGCCCAACGTGCGCGAACAGACGCGCGAGCGGGTGCTGGCGGCCGTGGCACGGCTGGGCTACAAGCCCAACCCGTCGGCGCGCAGCCTGGCCGGCCAGCGTTCGTACGCGCTGGCGCTGGTCTACAACAATCCCTCGCGCAACTACCTGATGGAGATCCAGAGCGGCATGCTGGAAGCCTGCCATGCGCAGCACTACAACCTGATCCTGGGGCCGGTCGGCACCGGCCGCCGCACCCAGCCCGACCTGGCGGCATTGTTCGAGAACTCGCGCCCGGATGGAGTGGTGCTGATCCCGCCGCTGACCGACGACGAGGTGGTGCTGTCGTACCTGGAAGAGCACGGGATTCCGTTTGCCTGCATTGCACCGCGGTACCCTGAAGGCCGCATCGGCGTGCGCATGGATGAAACCACCGCCGTGGTCGAACTGATCGGCCATCTGGTCGCACAGGGCCACCGCCGCATCGGCCACATCAAGGGCCCGCGTGCGCACGGCGCCTGCCAGTGGCGCCATGCCGGCTACCGCCAGGCACTGCGTGATGCCGGCATCGCCTACGATCCGCAGCTGGTGGTCAACGGCCAGTTCTCGTTCGAGTCCGGCGTGGATGCCGCCAATGCCCTGCTCGACCTGGACCCTCCGCCGACGGCGATCTTCGCCGCCAACGATGACATGGCCGCTGCCGTGTACCGTGTTGCCGGCGAGCGCGGGTTGCGCGTCCCGCGCGACCTGTCGGTGTGCGGCTTCGACGATACGCCGATCGCCGGCCACATCTACCCGGCACTGACCACCGTGCGGCAGCCGACCTCGCACATGGGCCGGTTGGCCACCGAACAACTGATCGAGCACATCCGTGCCGACCTGGCCGGGCGCATGATCACCGTCGAGCACACCGTGCTGGAGCGCGAATCCACCGCGCCGCCACGCCGGCGCTGAGGTGGTCTGGGGGTGGCTCATGGCGCCCGCAGCCGTGAGCCATTCCACGCGTAGAAGGCGATGTACAGATAGCACAGCGCCGGCAGCAGGAACGACAGCTGCAGGCCGTGATGATCGGCCAGCCAGCCCATTGCCAGCGGAATGACCGCGCCGCCGACGATAGCCATCACCAGCAGGCTCGAGGCCTGGCCGGTGAGCTCGCCAAGGCGGGCAATGGCCAGGGCGAAGATAGTGGGAAACATGATCGAGTTGAACAGACCGATGCTCACTACGGCCCACGTCGCCAGCCCGCCACCGGTGGTTGCGGTGATGCCCAGCAGCAGCACCACCACCAGCGCGAACCCACCCAGCAGATGGCGTGCGTCCAGCCGCGCCAGCAGGGCCGCGCCCAGCAGGCGTCCGGCCAGCGCGCCACCCCAGTACAGCGATACGTAGCCGGTGGCTTCCTGTTCGCTCATGCCCTGGCCGATGCCCGGCGAGGACAGGAAATTGACCAGCACGCTGCCGATGGAAACTTCAGCCCCCACGTAGAAGAAGATGGCCAGCACGCCCAGCCGCAGATGACGGTGGCGCAGCGCGTCCCACACGCGGCCCTGCGTGCTGCGACTGTCTTCAACACCGGCGATGGTGGGCAGGCGGAACATCCAGATCGCCGCCGCCAGCAGGAACAGCACCACCGCCAGGCCGAAGTACGGCAGCTGGACCGATTGCGCCTCGGCGGCGCGGTAGGCCAGTGCGTCCGCCGCGGGCATCAGCGCCAGCTGTTGCTCGCTGCGCGGCTGCGCCGACAGGATCAGCAGTCCGCCGAACAGCGGCGCCAGGGTGGTTCCCAGCGAATTCATCGATTGCGCCAGGGTCAGCCGACTGGAACTGGTGCGCTCGTCGCCCAGCAGCGCAACGTAGGGATTGGCCGCTACCTGCAGCACGGTGATGCCGGTGGCCAGCACGAACAGTGCCGTCAGGAACAGGCCGTAGACATGCGCGGCCGCCGCCGGCCAGAACAGCAGTGCGCCGATACCGGCGATGGCCAGCCCGGCCACGATGCCACGCTTGTAGCCCACCGCCGCGACCAGCCGCCCTGCCGGCAGGGACATCAGGAAGTAGGCGCCGAAGAAGGTGAACTGGACCAGCATTGCCTGCACCCAGGTCAGGGCGAACGCCGCTTTCAGGTGCGGAATGAGGATGTCGTTGAGGCAGGTGAGAAATCCCCACATGAAGAAGATCGCGGTGACCACCGCCAGTGCGCGCGTGTTGCCCTGGATGTGGTGTCCGCGAACGGTCGTTGCTGTGTCCAAAGCCTGTCCTCCCGGTCAGTGTTCGAAGCCATCAAAAGGTCACGCAGGACATGCACGGGTCATCGGCACTGTCCAGCGCTGTCAGGCTGCCGGATCGTGCGCTGTGTCCCCGCCTGCAGCCACTCCGCGCAGTTTCGTTTTGCACCGCACAACGCTTTTCCGCATTCGGATTGGCAGCGCTGTCATGCCATGAAAGCAGCTGCGAATGCCGTCAAACAAGGCAATTCACTGCTGCAGGCACGTTCATGGCAACGGTTACATGCGGACCTGCGCGGCCGCCTGCGTGACGCTCTTGATGGCAGTTTGTTGACAACGCTGTCAACCGTGGCTCCAATCCGGCCACACGCAGTGACCCGTATCGAGACGACGCAGGATCGCCACCACCGAATTCCCTGGGGAGGGAGCTTCCATGAAGACGTACAAGGCTGTACCTCGCAAGACGATGCTCACGTCCGCCCTGCTCGCCGTGCTGTCGGCGCCGGCCTGGGCACAGCAGGCCACCGGCACCGCGCCGGCCGATCCCACCACGCTCGATGCGGTACAGGTCACCGGCATCCGCGGCAGCCTGCAGTCTTCGATGAACCTCAAGCGCGACAGCCAGGGCGTGGTCGATGGCATCGTCGCCGAGGACATCGGCAAGTTCCCCGATACCAACCTGGCCGAGTCGCTGCAACGCATCAGCGGCGTCTCGATCGACCGCACCTCCAGCGGCGAAGGCTCGAAGGTGACGGTGCGCGGCATCGGTCCCGACTACAATCTGGTGCTGTTGAATGGCCGCCAGATGCCGGCGTCGAACCTGGGCAACGGCGGCGGCGGCCTGTCCGGCTCGCGTTCGTTCGATTTCGCCAATCTGGCATCCGAGTCGGTTTCTGCGGTGGAGGTCTACAAGACCAGCCGCGCCGACAATCCGGCCGGCGGCATCGGCGCCACCATCAACATCAAGACCCTGCGCCCGCTGGAATCAGAACCGGTGATCAGCCTGGGGCTGAAAGCGGTCAACGATTCGTCCAACGACAACCTGCCGCGCACGCTGCAGGGCTCGAACATCACCGGCGAGCTGTCGGGCATCTTCAGCCAGCGCTACGCCGATGACCGCTTCGGCGTGGCCTTCAGTGCCAGCCACCAGGAACGTGACTCAGGCTTCAACCAGGCCACCGTGGCCGAGGGCTGGGCCACGTTCCAGGGCAATGAGCGCGAGGACTGGCGCGCCCTGCCACAGCCGGGCCAGGGTTATGCCAACCGCATCACCAACCGCCCTGGCCCGGATGATGTCTACGGCCGGCCGCAGAACACCGCCTACAACGTCAATGGCGTGCAGCGCCAACGCACCAATGCGCAGGCTACGTTCCAGTGGAAGCCGGCCGACAATGTCACCACGACGCTGGACTACACCTATGTCGAGAACAAGGTGCAGCAGCAGCGCAGCGAACTGTCGGTGTGGTTCAACTACGGCCCCGGTGACAGCACCTGGACCAACGGCCCGGTGGCCGCGCCGATCATCTACAGCGAAGACATGACCAACTCGGACGTGTCGATGGGCGGCGCCAAGCTGGCCACCAAGACGGGCATGCATTCGCTGGGCTTCAACGTGGACTGGGAAGTGAACGACGCGCTGGACCTGTCCTTCGATGCGCACAACTCCACCGCCGAATCGCAGCCGGACAGCCCCTACGGATCGGCCGGCGTGCTGGGCGTGGCCGCGTTCGTGCGTGGCACCACCACCGTCGACTACAGCGGCGATCTGCCCATCATCAACATCGCGCTGCCTCCCGGTGGCGTGCAGGCCTCCGATGCACTGGTCACCGGCTCGGTGTTCCAGAACAGCTACAACAAGTCCAAGGTGCAGCAGTACCAGGGCCGCGGCACGTTCCGCTTTGCCGACTACTCGGCACTGGATTTCGGCATCGGCCACACCCAGGTGGAGAACCGCTCGGCGTCGGCCATCATGCAGCGCAATACCTGGGGCGGGTTGGGCACGCCCTCGGACTACGCCGATGACATCTGGTACGCCGACAACATGGCCCGGTACTTCAAGGCCTTCAGCGGCCACAACGATCCACGCCTGACCGGCCAGTTCCTGGTGTTCGACTTCGACCGCCTCATCGACCGTGCCGCGCAAGTCGGCAGCGCGTCCGATCCGGCCTGCCCGAGCTGCTATTACGCACCCAGCGAGTACTCCGAAGACATCCGCACCACCGAGAAGACCCGCAGCGCCTATCTGCAGTACCGCACCACCTTCGACTGGTCGATGCCGTTGCATGTGGCCGTGGGTGCGCGTTACGAGCAGACCGAGGTGGAGTCCAACGCACTGGTGCGCGTTCCCACCGGCATCAGCTGGAGCTCGGCCAACGAGTTCAACATCGACTATGCCGCCGACCGCGGCTTCGCTGCTGGCAAGGGCAAGTACGACTACGTGCTGCCGAATCTGGATCTGAAGCTGGACCTGAGCGAATCGCTGGCGCTGCGCGGCAGCTACAGCCGTACACTGGGGCGGCCCAGCTGGACGCAGATCCAGAGCGGGCAGTCGCTGGCCGACATCGTGCGCACCCAGGGCGGCAGCGGCTCGCGCGGCAATCCCGGTCTGGAACCGTTGATCTCGGACAACTTCGATCTGTCGCTGGAGTGGTACTACGGCGAGGCCAGCTACGCTTCGGTGGGCTTCTTCCGCAAGAACATCAAGAATTTCATCAGCGATACCATCGTGCGCGAGAACGCCGGCACGCTGCACACGCCGGTGGGTGGTGCCTACTGGAACGAAGCGCTGGCTTCCGGCTGCGGCACCACCGACATGCCCTGCATCCGCGATTACATCTTCACCAACCACGCCGGTGCCCCGGGCGTGACCTACACCGGAACCAACTCGGCCGGGCAGAAGACCGGCACCATCGTCGGCCAGCCGGGGGACCCGGTGGCCGGCTTCGACATCACCGTGCCTGCCAACCAGCATTCGGATCACCTCGATGGCTGGGAGGTGGCGGTGCAGCACCTGTTCGGGCAATCCGGGTTCGGCGTGGCCGCCAACTACACCAAGGTCAAGTCGGGGCTGACCTTCAACAACCTCAGCCTGGGTGACCAGTACCCGATGATCGGCCTGAGCGACTCGGCCAACGTGGTGGCCTTCTATGACCGCAACGCCTGGCAGATCCGCGCCGCCTACAACTGGCGCGACAAGTTCCTCAACGGCATCGGCGGCCAGGGCCCGAACCCGAACTACACCGCCGCCTACGGCCAGCTGGATCTGAACATCAGCTACGCGGTCAACGATCAGCTGACCCTGAGCCTGGAAGCGATCAACCTGACCGATGAGACCATGCGCACGTACTCACGGCATACCAACATGCTGCGCTATGCCACGCAGACCGGGCCGCGCTACATGTTCGGCGTGCGCTACAAGTTCTGATCCCGCTGCGGGCCCTGCCGCGCCGCGCGCACACGCGGCGCGGCCGGCGCAGGTGCATGATGGCGGCACCGACGACAGCCGGGGGTGGGCCCGGCGCTCCCTGCCCTGCTGGATGTCCAGACATGCTCCCTGCTCCCCGTCCCATCGAAGAAGTGACCGGCCTGGATCCGGCGGATCTGGCCGCGCAGCTGCCCGGCTGGACCACGCCCCGGGTGATACGCGGGCTGGTCTCGCACTGGCCGGTGGTGGCAGCCGCGCGCGTGTCTCCTGCCGCCGTGGTGGCCCACCTGGCCCGCTTCGACCACGGCCAGATGCCGGTCACCGCGACCACTGCGGCCCCCGAGGCGGGCGGTCGGCTGTTCTACAACGAAGACATGAGCGGCTTCAATTTCCGCCGCGAACAGGTCCCGCTGAAAGTGCTGCTGGCGACCCTGCTGAAGTACGCCGCGGTGGCCTCGCCGCCATCGATCTACGTGGCCTCGACCACGCTGGACAGCTTCCTGCCCGGCTTCTCCGCCAGTAATGGGCTGCAGTTGGGGGTGGCCGACCCGCTCACCAGCATCTGGATCGGCAACCGCTCGCGCATCGCGGCCCATCAGGATGTGCCGGACAACCTGGCCTGCGTGGCCGCCGGACGCCGCCGCGTCACCCTGTTCGCTCCCGAACAGGTGCGCAACCTGTACATCGGTCCGCTGGACTTCACCCCGGCGGGGCAGCCGATCAGCCTGGTTGACTTCCACGCACCGGACTTCGAGCGCTTTCCACGCTTCCGCCAGGCGTTGGCGCAGGCGCAGGTGGCCGAACTGGCGCCGGGCGATGCCGTCTACATCCCCTCGCTGTGGTGGCACCACATGGAGGGGCTGGAGGCGTTCAACGTGCTGGTCAACAGCTGGTGGCGACCGGTACCGGCATGGATGGATTCGCCGATGAACGCGTTGATGCTGTCGATCCTGGCGCTGCGCGACCTGCCCGAGGCCCAGCGCACGCAGTGGCGCGCCCTGCTCAATCACTACGTGTTCGACGCCGATCTGTCGACCAGCGCACACATTCCAGCGCAGGTACAGGGTGTGCTGGCGCCGCTGACAGCCGACAGTGCCACGCAGATCCGGCAGACCCTGCGCCAACGCCTGCAGCGCTGAACCGGGCAGCGGCCCCGGCTTCACCCGCAGCGGTTGCGTTTGTGGCGATAATGCAGCCCCGCACCCGGCGGCGCCCGCCGGCGCTGCACGCCCTTCGCTTCATGTAGCTCTGCATGCGCCTGATTTCGCCCCGCCTCAACCTGGGCAAGCTGATCCTTGCCCTGGCCCTGCTCAGCGCCATCATCGCCCTGGCCAACACGTTGCTGGCCAGCTACCGCGTGCAGCGCGACCAGCTGGTCGGCAATACCCTGGAAGCCAACCGCGTCTACGCCACCAAACTGGCCGAGACCACCCAGAACTTCCTGCTGGGGGCCCAGCAGGAACTGGCCTACGCCGCGACCCGGCTGGGCCAGAGCGATCTCGACCCGGCCCAGGCCCAGGACGAGGCCAGCCGCCTGCAGCTGCAGACCAACAGCTTCAACTCCTCGCTGGTGGTCGATGACGATGGCCTGGTGATCGCCACCTCGCCGCAGACGCTGCAGCTGCAGGGCGAAATCCTGCACAGCGTCGGCAACAATGCGGCCCTGGCGGCGCGCCAGCCGATGATCAGCGATCCGTACCAGTCGGCCACCGGCAAGCTGCTGGTTTCGCTGTCACATCCGATCTTCGACCGCCAGGGGCGCTACCGCGGCTACGTCAGCGGCACGCTGTACCTGCGCCAGCGCAGCGCGCTGCACACGCTGCTGGGCAAGCACTACTACCGCGATGGGTCCTACCTGTACGTGGTCGACCGCCACGGCCGCCTGCTGTACCACGCCGATGGCAAGCGGGTGGGTGACTACGTGGTCGGCAACCCGGCGGTGAAAGCGGTGATGCGCGGTGAGCGCGGCGCGCAGCAGGTACGCAATCATCTGGGCGTGGCGATGCTGGCCGGCTACGCGCCGGTCACCGCCACCGGCTGGGGCATCATTGCCCAGCGCCCGACCGAGGCGACCCTGCAGCCGCTGTCGCGGCTGATGACCGCCGTGATCTGGAACGCGATCCCGCTGGGACTGCTGTCGCTGTTGATCACCTGGTGGTTTGCCCGCCGCATCTCGCTGCCGCTGTGGCAGCTGGCGCGCAATGTGCAGGGGGGCGAGGACACCGGCAACGCGATCAACCACGTCAGTGGCATCCGCGCCTGGTACTTCGAGGTGGCCCAGCTCAAGCACGCGGTGCTGCACAGCTTCAATGCGCTGCAGGACCGCATCGGCACGCTCAACCGCGCCAACCGCACCGACCCGCTGACCGGGCTGCTGAACCGTCGTGGCCTGCAGCAGGCACTGGATGCGTTGCAGGTGCAGGGCATCCCCTTCGCGATCCTGGCGCTGGACATCGACCGCTTCAAGGCGATCAACGATGGCCATGGCCACGACGTCGGCGATGCGGCCATCGTCCACATCGCCGACCAGATGCGCCGCTATTCGCGCGACAGCGATTTCCTGTGCCGCGCCGGTGGCGAGGAATTCCTGCTGCTGCTGCCCGGCATCGGGGTCGAGCAGGCACGGCAGGCCGCCGAACGCCTGCGCCAGCATATTGCCGATCATCCGTTCGCGGCGGTCGGCAGCATCACGGTCTCGCTGGGCGTGGCCCATTTCCCCAGCTTCCACGTCGATGCCGAGCAGGCGCTGCGGCTGGCCGACAAGGCCCTGTACATGGCCAAGGAGCAGGGTCGCAACCGGGTCGTGGTGTACCCCTACGCCGATTGACGCGGAGCCGGGCTGGCCGGCCCCGCAGTGATCGTCAGCCCTGCTCCAGCGGAGTCAGCAGGCGCAGGCCGCGCTTGGCGCCGTCGACCATGTAGATGCCGCCTTCGGGCAGCAGATCGCTGCCGGCCTGCTCGATCGGGTCCGCCTTGCGCCACGGCACGGCCTGCCGCGGGCCGGGAATGAAGGTGCGCCAGCGGCCATAGCGCTCCCGGCCGGCACTGCGGTCGTCGCCCAGGGCGAAATTCACCGGTATGTGTACCGTCCAGCTGTCGCGCGTGCTGGCTTCGCCGGTGGTCGGTGGGTTGAACGTCCACGTGCGGGCACTGCTGACGGCGGCCTTGGCCAGCATCTCGCGCATCTTGGCAAGGGTGCGTTCGCGTGCGACCACGGTCATGTTCACCTGCTCGGCAACGACATCGGCCACCGTGCCGTCACGCGCGATCTTGACCACCAGCAGCACTTCACCCTGCCCACCACTCCGATAGACCTCTTCGGGATAGCGTGGCGGCGTCATCTGCACCCGGGTCACCGAATCGGTGGCCTTGGGATCGTACTCACTGAAGTCGACGCTGGTCATGCTGACTTCGTAGCCGCCGTCGGCCTTCGACGTGCCCCGCAGGCGCACCCGCAATGGCGCACGCACCGCCACCGCGTTGCCATCCCGCAGCGTGGGCTCGAAGCGCCAGCTGCCAATGGTGCCCTCGACGAAGGAGGCGATGCCCGGCGCCAGTATCGATTTCTGATCCAGCACCAGCGAGCTGACCGCGCCCTCCGCTGTGACCTCGATGCGGCCGGAAAGGACCATGCTCATCTCTGCAGTGGCACGCACGGCGCGCGCGGTCTGCGCATTGGCATCGGCAGCAAGCAGGGGGGCGCCGGCACCAACGGCCAACGCGAGAGCGAGAAACAGGGGGGAGCGCATCATTGCCGGATCCTTGGTGATGAACGGCGAGAGTACCCCAGTCCCCGCCGCCATCACAGCCGCATCAGGCCAGCCGGTGGGTGCCTGCATAAGGCGGCGTGTCGGGATAATCGCCCCGCGCGAAGCGTTCCTGCAGCCCCTGCCACCACGCCGGATCGAACAGATGCCGATAGTGCTCGCGCACGGCGGCCAGCTCGCCGGCGGGCAGGCCCATGAACGGACCGAAGCGCTCGGGGAACACATCGCGCGCGCCCACATGGAACCAGGGTTCGTCGGCCAGCGCCTCTTCGGGCGTGCGCGGCTGTGGCCAGGCGCGGAACACGCAGTCACTGACCAGGCACAGTTCGTCGTAGTCGTAGAACACGGCACGGCCATGCCGCGACACACCGAAGTTCTTCGGCAGCATGTCGCCGGGGAAGATGTTGTTGCGCGCCATGTCGGTGATCGCCTGCGCGTAGTCGAGCACCGCCGCCCGCACCGCCTCCGCGCTCTGCTCGCGCAGGTACAGGTTCAACGGACGGAACCGGCGCTGCACGTAGCACAGCGCGATCTCCACCTCATCGCCATCGAGGCGGACGCTCTGCGCGCATTGCTGCAGCAGTTCATCCAGCAGCGCCGGCGCGAAGCGCCCACGCGGGAAGCGCAGATGCCGGTACGGCTGCGCGTCGAGCAGGCGGCCGACGCGATCCAGGTTGAACACCAGTGCGTACTTCTCTTCCACCTGCTGGCGCGACATCGCCTTGGGCCACGCGAAACGGTCGCGGATCAGCTTGAACACCAGCGGGTAGCTGGGCAGGGTGAACACCGCCATGACCATGCCTGGGGTGCCTTCGGCAGGCACCAGGCGCTCCTGCGGATGCTCGTTGAAGTGGCGGAAGAAGGTGCGGTAGCGCTCGGTCTTGCCCTGCTTGGCACGCCCCAGCACCGTGTAGATCTCGTCGATGGGCTTGCCCGGCAGCAAGCTGCGCAGGAACACCACCGCATCACCGACCGTGGCCAGGTCGGCCTGGAAGTAGCTGCGCGACACACCGAACAGGTGCGCGACATCGCGGCGCCGGGTCAGCACCGCGTCGGCACGCAGGCCACGCTCATCGTTGACCAGGGCGATCACGCAGGGCGAGAAGCGGTGTTCGCCGAACACACGACCGACCAGGTAGGCGCGACGCTCGCGATAGAACACCGTGTCGAGCAGTTCAATGCTGCGCACCGGTGTATCGCCCCAGTGCGCCAGGTCATCCTGCAGGCGCACCACGATCGCCGCCGCGCAGCGCAGCTGGTGCGCATACGGGATGTCGAAGCGGTAGTCGGCCAGCACCCGCTGCAGGGCTTCCACTGGACGCGTTGGCGAAACCGCATAGGTGTGCCGTGCGACCGGGTGGGTGATCGCATCGGACGGCTCGACATCGAAGGCGATGAACTCCAACGCCGGGTCCACGCCGCGGGTGGCGAACAGGCGACGCGACAGCGTGTTGTAGTAGGTCTTGTACAGCTCGGCGTCGATCAGCCCCTGCAGCAGTGCGCTGTAACGTGCATGCACCTGCAGCCACAGCGTGCGCTCACCCACCCGCTCGCCGGCCAGGCGGCGCAGGGCATCCATCTGTTCGGCGATGCACAGGTCGTACAACGCGATGCGCTCGACCGCATCCTGGCGCGCACCGGCCCAGTCACGCTGTTCGAAGCGACGGCGTGCACGCGCGGTAATGGTTGCGAAACGGGCGTGGTAATCCTCGAAGCCATCGGCGATGGCCACCGCGATGCGCGGTGCCAGGTCGGCGGCAATGTCGGGCTGGGACATGCACGGCTCGGCAGGAGGACAGGCATCCACCATACGCCACCGTGGGGTGGCTTGTGTAGCGTCGAGCTTGCTCGACGGCTTTTGGCTCTCCCGTAGCGTCGAGCTTGCTCGACGGCTTTTGGCTCTCCCGTAGCGTCGAGCTTGCTCGACGGCGTCATGTAGAAGCCGTCGAGCAAGCTCGACGCTACGAAGATGCCCACCCAAAACGCAACGATTCCTACAGACCCGGGGCCACGGCGTTGCCTACCCTTTCAGGCCCACAACGGCACGAGGTGACGCATGCAGCAAATGACCCTGATCCCACGCATGGAGGAAGGCACCGTGATCCCGCAGCGCGCCCGTGACGGCTACATCAGCGCCACCGCGCTGTGCCAGTCCGTCAACAAGCGCTGGTCGGACTACCGGGCACTGAAATCGACGGAGGAGTTCCTGCACGAGCTGACCGTCCAGACCGGGTTGGCCGAGCATGAACTGATCCACGTGGTCTCCGGCGGCAACCCGACCATGCAGGGCACCTGGATCCACCCCTACCTGGCCATCAACCTGGGCCAGTGGCTGTCGCGCAAGTTCGCGGTGAAGGTCGCGCAGTGGGTGGTGGAATGGCAGCAGGGCCACGCCAACGCGGTGATGCCCGCGCATATCGAGCGCTACCTGCAGAACCGGGCCAAGGTGCCGTATACCCATTTCTCGATGCTCAACGAGCTGACGTTGAACCTGATCGCGCCGCTTGAAGACGCCGGCTACACCCTGCCGCAGGCGCTGGTGCCGGACATCTCCGAAGGGCGCCTGTTCTGCAAGTGGCTGAGGGACCAGCGGGGCGTCGACACCAACGCACTGCCCACCTATGACCACACCTACCCGGATGGGCGCACGGTGCAGGCCAAGCTGTACCCCAACGAGTTCTACGAGGACTTCCGCCGCCACTTCAACGAAGTATGGCTGCCGGAAAAAGCGCCTGCCTATTTTGCCGCGCGCGACAGCAAAGCGCTTTCATTCGTGACCACGCTGCTGCTTCCGGCACCGTGACTGCGACCGGAAGCAGCCGAGCATGGCTCGGCTCTACAGTTGCGAAGCGCAGCCGAGCATCACGTTTCGTTCTCCTGTAGAGCCGAGCCCATGCTCGGCTCCACGGATGCCGGTGATTCAGATCGCCAGCTCCGCTTCCACGTCCTGCACCTTGCGCCGCGCAAGCGCCAGGTTGGACTTGGTCCGGTCCAGCACGATGTAGAAGAACAGGCCCTTCTTCTTCGCCACCGGGCGCATGATGTGATACGCCTTGCCCAGCGAAATGAGGATGTCCTCGATGGTGTCGTTGAGGTTCAGCGACGCGGCGGTCTTCATCTTGGCGCGGATCACTTCGGTGTTGCCGGCGGCGGCCACTTCCATGTCCATGCCGGTGCCGGCTTCGCCCAGCAGCATGCCACTTTCGTAGTCGACCAGCGCCACCGCCTGCGCGCCGTCGATGCCCATCAGTGCGTTCAACGATTCAGTCAATCCAGCCACGTCGCTCCCCTCTCAATGTTGGTTCGAGCCCCTCGGTTCCCTGCGGATGGGCTCACGCTCCGCCGAGTTCGGCCAGGATCGCCTGGCCACATTCCCTGCTCTGCCACAGCACCTGGCCGATCACGCTGCGCTGGTCGCAGGCCGCCATCAGCAGCAGCGGTGCGCGCCCTTCGGCCTGGATGGCCAGCATCAACACCTTGCCGCCGGCGGCCTCCAGCATCAGCGTCTGCAGATCACCCAGCACCAGTTCCCGCCCCACCGCTGCGGCCAGCGCCAGCATCGCGCTGGTCATCGCCGCCAGTCGTTCGCCGCGTCCCTCGGCGCCGGCGCTGACCAGGGCGAAGCCATCCACGCTGGCCAGCACCACCGTGCGTACCCCCTCCACCCGCTGCCGCAGATCCTGCAACAGCGGTTGCAGGCGCTCGCGCTGACCGGCATCGGGCAGCACCGCCACCTGCCCGTCAGCCATGCGCAGCCACCAGCGCGTGCGCTTCCATCTCACCCATCAGCACATCCATCAGCAGCAACCCCTGTTCGCGGTCACGGGCGTCCACGGCCAGCAGCGGCAGCGGTTGCCCATCCAGGCAGGCGCGTGCGGCCCAGTCGTCGGGTGCGGCGTGCGGCGCCTGGTCAAGGTGGGTCACGGCCACCACCAGTGCCAGCGCCGGCGCGAAGGGGCGCAGCACCTGCAGGTAGTCCTCCAGTTCGGCCGCCACGCCCACGCGGCGCGCATCCAGCAGCAGCACGGCGCCACGCGCGCCCTGCAGCAGGATCGGCCACAGGAAGTCGAAGCGCTGCTGGCCCGGCGTGCCATACAGACGCAGCCGCTCGCCGTTGGGTAGATCGATGTCGGCATAGTCCAGGGCGACGGTGGTCGATGCCTTGTCAGCGCCGAGGCGGTCGCTGTTGGCTACATCGGTGTCGATCACCGCGCCGGCCGCGATGCTACGCACCAGCGTTGATTTGCCACTGCCCATTCCGCCCAGCACCACCACCTTGTGCTCACGCATTGCGCTCGCTCCCGCGCAGGTGTCGCCACAGGCGGGCGAGCAGGCCGCTGTCGGTACCGGTGCCGGCCCCACCTGTCGTCAGGCGGGGCGTGGCCGGGGCCGCCTGCAGTTGGGCGTAGCCGCACAGGTAGGCGGCATGGATGAAATCGCGGACCGCCGCCGCAGGCAGTTCGAGCAGCGTGGCGCATTCTTCAACCGTGCAGGCGCGCTTGAGCAGCAGCGAGCACAGGCGGAAGCCATCGTGATCGTGGCCGAGCACGCGGAAGTCGGGCCAGCGCAGCAGCTTCACCGGGGCACCGCGCAGGCGTTCGTCCAGCGCCTGCCAGTGGCGGCTGCGTTGCGCCCACTGCCACAACAGCGGTCGCAGCGGCTGGCGTGGCCGGTTGCCCGCCAGCACCTGCAGGCGCTGCGGGGTCAGCGCGTCCAGCTGCAGTCGCTCGAACGCATCGGCCAGGCGCTCCACCAGCGCCGCCGCCGGTTCCTGCAGCAGCACGCCATGGTCGTGCTCCAGGTCCATCAGCAGCAGAGGTTCACCGGCATCGCTGAGCAGCACCTGGCCCTGGCGCAGCGGCAGCCGCTCACGCAGCAGGCGGGTGATGGCGTGCGCGCCATCGGCCAGGCGGATCGGTGCAGGCGTGTGCATGGGCAAGGGCTCCGGTGCCAGCTGCATGCCACGCAGCGCGCGGCCGATGGCACCATCGTCGAGTACATCCTGGTGGCCATCGCCGTCGCGCAGCTGGCCACCGATGTCCTCGATCCAGCAGTGCAGGCGCGGGCGCTGCTGGCGCATGCGCTGGGCCGCATTGCGCAGCGCGGGCGTATCGCGGATGACCAGCAGATCGCAGTCGTCCAGATCCTGGCTGCGACGGATCTGGCCATCCGGCAGGGCCGAGGCCAGGCGCAGCCGCTGCAGCAGGGCGTGCTCGCCCTGGATGTCGGTTCCCACTACCAGCACGCGTGCCATCCGTGTTCCCCGAGCGACCACCTCCCCGGTGGTCTCGCGTCGCCAAGGCTAGGGCATTGCCGACGAAGGTCGTCGTGATCGACTGCTCAGATTGAAGGCCGTTACGAACCCGCGCATGTCCGTTCTGCGACAGCCATCATGGGCAAGTTTCATGCCCTCTTGACGGCATTACCACGGTTGACGGATTTCACGGTTCTGGTCGCTGAGGGGATGGGGTCGGAGCCCTCTGCGGGCAGAGGGGTCCGACCCCCAGAAAATCGGGGTCAGATCCCTTTCGCGGTGCGAAAGGGATCTGACCCCGGAGGCAAAAAGAAACCCGCGCCGAAGCGCGGGTTCCGAAGTCACATGCGGACGGCGATGGGTCAGCCGCGCAGCTGCTCCAGCGCGGCGTTGAAGGTCGCGCTCGGGCGCATCGCCTTGCTCGCCTTGGCCACGTCCGGACGGTAGTAGCCACCGATGTCCACGGCCTTGCCCTGCACCGCAATCAGCTCGTCAACGATCTTCTGCTCGTTGTCGGTCAGTGCCTTGGCCAGCGGCGCGAAACGTGCCTTCAGCGCGGCATCTTCGTCCTGCGCGGCCAGGGCCTGGGCCCAGTACAGCGCGATGTAGAAGTGGCTGCCACGGTTGTCGATGCCGCCCAGCTTGCGCGACGGCGACTTGTCGTTGTCCAGGAACTGGCCGTTGGCTTCGTCCAGCGCCTTGGCCAGCACGCGGGCGGCGGCGTTGTCGTAGCGGTTGCCGAGGTGTTCCAGCGACGCGGCCAGAGCCAGGAACTCACCCAGCGAATCCCAGCGCAGGTAGTCCTCTTCCACGAACTGCTGCACGTGCTTGGGGGCCGAACCACCGGCGCCGGTCTCGAACAGGCCACCACCGGCCATCAGCGGCACGATCGACAGCATCTTGGCGCTGGTGCCCAGTTCCATGATCGGGAACAGGTCGGTCAGGTAGTCGCGCAGCACGTTGCCGGTCACCGAGATGGTGTCCTCGCCCTTGCGGATGCGGTCCAGCGAGAACGCGGTGGCTTCCACCGGCGGCAGGATGCGGATGTCCAGGCCGGTGGTGTCGTGGTTCTTCAGGTAGGTCTCGACCTTGGCGATGACCTGCGCGTCGTGGGCGCGCGCGGCATCCAGCCAGAACACCGCCGGGGTGCTGCTCAGGCGCGCACGTTCGACCGCCAGCTTCACCCAGTCCTGGATCGGCGCGTCCTTGGTCTGGCACATGCGCCAGATGTCTCCGGCTTCCACCGCGTGTTCGAACACCACGGTGCCGGCCTCGTCGGTGACCTTGACCACGCCGTCGGCGGCGATCTGGAAGGTCTTGTCGTGCGAGCCGTATTCCTCGGCCTTCTGCGCCATCAGGCCGACGTTCGGCACCGAGCCCATGGTGGCCGGGTCGAAGGCGCCGTGCGCCTTGCAGTCGTCGATGACGGCCTGGTACACGCCGGCGTAGCAGCGGTCCGGGATCACCGCCTTGGTGTCCTGCAGCTTGCCTTCGGCGTTCCACATCTTGCCGGAGTCGCGGATCATCGCCGGCATCGAGGCGTCGACGATCACATCGCTCGGCACGTGCAGGTTGGTGATGCCCTTGTCCGAATTGACCATGGCCACGCCCGGACGTTGTGCGTACTCGGCGGCCAGATCGGCTTCGATCGCGGCGCGGGTGGCTTCCGGCAGCGACGGCAGGCGCGCGGCCAGGTCGCCGATACCGTTGTTGGCATCGAAACCGGCCTGCTTGAGCACGTCGGCGTGCTTGGCCAGCACGTCCTTGTAGAACTCGTTGACCGCCACACCGAACATGATCGGGTCGGAGACCTTCATCATGGTCGCCTTCAGGTGCAGCGAGAACAGCACGCCCTGCGCCTTGGCATCGGCAATCTGCTCACCGATGAACGCGGCCAGCGCCTTGCGGCTCATCACCGCGGCATCGACGATCTCGCCAGCCTTGACCGCGGTCTTTTCCTTCAGCACGACGGTACTGCCGTCGTTGCCGTGGAAGGTGATCTTCAGCGAACCGGCGTTGGCCAGGGTGGCCGACTTCTCGCTGCCGTAGAAATCACCGGCGGCCATGTGCGCGACGTGCGACTTCGAATCCGACGCCCAGGTGCCCATGCGGTGCGGGTGCTTGCGTGCGTAGTTCTTCACCGACAGCGGTGCGCGGCGGTCGGAGTTGCCTTCGCGCAGCACCGGGTTCACCGCACTGCCCTTGACCTTGTCGTAGCGCGCCTTGTAGTCGCGCTGCTGGTCGTCGGCCGGGGTTTCCGGGTAATCCGGCAGCGGGTAGCCCTGGTCCTGCAGTTCCTTGATGGCCGCCTTCAGCTGCGGCACCGAGGCGGAGATGTTCGGCAGCTTGATGATGTTGGCGTCCGGGGTGGTCGCCAGCTGGCCCAGTTCGGCAAGGTCGTCGCTGACCTTCTGCGCATCGGACAGCAGTTCCGGGAACTGCGAGAGGATGCGGCCGGACAGCGAGATGTCACGGGTTTCCACCACGATGCCGGCGGTGGCGGTGTAGGCGTCGACGATCGGCAGCAGCGACTGGGTCGCCAGGAACGGGGCTTCGTCGGTCAGCGTGTAGAGAATCTTGGACATGGGGGACTTGGACTCTGTAGCAATGCTCAGGGGAAGGCCGGCGCCAGCGCCGGGCCACGTGCAACCGTGTCGCTTTCCCCCGCCGCGGTCAGGGTGGGCGCGCGGCGGGGAAACCCATGCATTGTCGCGTTTTCAGCCGCGCGGGGCAAAGCCGCGCCATACGCGGCGGTACTGCACGGCGGCAACGCTGTGATCCATCCACGCGTGGCGTGGATCTACAGGAGGCGGCCTGGTGTGCATCCACCTGCCATGCCCTGGTAGATCCACGCCATGCGTGGATGGGGCCTGGCCATCGCCCAATAAAAAGGACGCAGCCTCGCGGCTGCGTCCATCGTGAGCCCTGCCAGGAGAGAGTCGGCAGAACTTACTTGACCTCGAACTCCTGCGGCGTTCCAGCCGCCTTACCATCGACCATGACTTCAGCGCGGTACTTGCCCGCCGGCCAGCCATTGGCATTCTTGAAGGTGATGTTGGTGGTCTCGGCGCCACTGGTGTTCAGCGTGGCGTTCTGCTCGCCGGCCACCTGGCCGTCCTGGAAGGTCAGCTTGGCGCCAACCGCGACATTGTTGGCACTGCCGTCGGTCCGTACGGACACGACCACGTCGTCCTTCGGCGCGAACAGGGCAACCGGTGCCACCGACTTGTCAGCCGCAGCGGTCTTGCCAACGGTCACGGTGGAGACGGTGACAGCTGCAGCCATCGGCGGCGGCGCACCGGTCATCGGTGCCGGCGCCGGCTCGGCCGGGGCGGTCGCGGCCGGAGCAGCGGTGCTGTCAGTGGACGACTCTTCCTTCTTCTTGCAACCGACCAGGGCAACACTGCCCAGCAGGGCGGCGATCAGGGCGGTCTGGAGCGGGGTGGTCTTGATCATTCGGGGTTCCTCCCAGGGATTGTCGGACGGCGTTCGATCGCCGGCTTACTTCGGCGGCAGCTTCAGGGTCTGGCCCGGGAAGATCTTGTCCGGGTCATCGAGCACATCGCGGTTGGCTTCGAAGATCTTCTTCCAGGCATTGGCGTCACCCAGGTGCTGCTTGGCGATCTTCGACAGCGAATCGCCCTTCTGCACGGTGTAGGTGCCGCCGCTCACAACGTCGGCGGTACTGTCCACCGAAGCGCTGACGCCGGAGAAGTCCGCCTTCGGTACCTGCTGGGCGGTGCTGTCGACGCTGCCACTGACGCCGGAGAAATCGGCTTTCTTCTCGGTACTCATCCACAACTCCCGTCTGCATGACTACGTGGCTTGCACGGTGCCATGGCGGTTGTTAAATGGGGATGGTGCAGATGTGAAGCCGCCCCCGGGGGCGGCTGAACAATCGGGAGAGCCGGTGCCCGGTAGTGCCGGCCGCTGGCCGGCTTGCCCAGGATGGGGGTTCCACGCGGTTGCCGGCCAGCGGCCGGCACTACCGGTTATTGACGCAGTTCGCGGTAGGTCGCGGCCGGGACGGCGATGCCGGGGCTGGCACGCCAGGGATTGATATCCAGGCCACCACGGCGGGTGTAGCGGGCCTCCACTTCCAGCCACTGCGGCTGGCAGCGCGCGGACACCTCGCTGAAGATGCGCTCAACGCACTGCTCGTGGAACTCGGCGTGCTCGCGGTAGCTGACCAGATAACGCAGCAGGCCGGCACGGTCGATCTTCGGCCCACGGTAACGCAGGCTGACCGTGGCCCAGTCCGGCTGGCCGGTGACCGGGCAGTTGGACTTCAGCAGCGCCGAGACCAGGGTCTCCTCCACTACCTCGCCCGCAACGGCAGCAAGGAAATCGGCCTGCGGCGGGCCGTAGCAGTCGATCTCCAGTTCCAGCCCATCGATGGATTCGCCCAGCGGCGCCTGGCGCAGTTCCGGCAGGCCGAATTCGACCTGCACCGGCGCACCGGCACAGGCTGACAGATCGGCAGCGATGCGCGCGCGCAGTGCTTCGGCGCTGTCGATGCGGGTGCTGTTGAGGGAGTTCAGGTAGAGCTTGAACGATTTCGATTCGATCAGCCGCGGCGAGGTGCACGGCACCTGCACGGTGGCGACGGCGACCTGCGGCTTGCCGCGCGGGTCGAGCCAGCTCAGCTCGAAGGCGTGCCAGCGGTCATGGCCGACGAACGGCAGCGCGGCGTCATCCAGGCCGATCTCGGCGCGGGCGCCACTGCGGGGGATGGGAAACAGCAGGCCGGGATCGTACTGCGACGGGTAACTGACCTCGCGACCGAGGCTGGAGTCCTGGGGGGTGTTCATGGTGGGCATTGTATCGCGCGCAGGGCGGGCCTTCGGCCGGGCCGGCCAACGGCGGAGCCCCTCCGTGGTGGGGTTGGGTTGGTCGCGGAATGCGGTCGATCGGCTTGGCCGGGTGGGTAGGCGGGTCGGGGGACGCCGTAAACCCATCCCTGGGGGCTTGGCCGCGGCATCCATGCCGCGGACACCCCCGCCCCGCCTACCCACCCGGCCTCTGACAGTTCGCTGCACGCGGTCGCCACCACGGGAAAGATCAGGAGAATCAAAATCAAAAACCCATGCTTCAGACGTTCATGACGTCCGCCATCCACGAAACGAATCCGGGGTCAGAGCCCGTTGCCAAGCAACGGGATCCGACCCCGTGCCGTTCCGACAGCCGCGGGAAACTGTCGAAGGCGGGGTGGGTCCGGTGGCAGGGGCGTGAGCCGCATGGATGCGGCGACCGAGCTTACATGGACGTACTTGCAGCGTCCCCTGCCACCGGACCCACCCCGCCATCCCACGGAATGCCCGCTTTTGACGTTGACGTTGATGTTGCCTTTGATTGCAGCGGGTGCAGGGCTGCAAGCCCTGCCAACACCCCTCACCCCGCCGGGGTGCCGGCACCGTGCAGGTAATCCAGGCTCACCTGCATCAACGCCCGGAACCCCACATCCAGCGCCTTCTCATCCAGCAGGAACTTCGGCGAATGATTCGCCGGCGCCGTCGCCGGGTCGATGCCCACGCTGGTGGAACCGACGAAGAAGAACATGCCCGGCACTTCCTTGGCGTACAGCGAGAAATCCTCCGCCCCCATCTGCAGCGGCGGCTCGTACACGTTGTCCTTGCCGACTACCGCCTGCAGGCTCGGCAGCATCTTCGCGGTCAGCGCCGGGTCGTTCACCGTCGCCGGGTTGCCTTCCGATTCGTAGATGTCGGTCACCGCCTTCGCACCGTGCGCGGCGGCGGTGTGTTCGGCCACGTTGCGCAGGTCGGCGAAGATCTGCTGGCGCATGCCTTCATCGAAGGTGCGGATGGTGCCGACCATCTCCACCTCATCGGGAATGATGTTGTAGCGGATGCCACCGTTGATCGCGCCGAATGTCAGCACCGCCGGCTGCTTGGACAGGTTGGCGCGACGGCTGACGATGGTCTGCGCGGTCCCCACCAGATCGGCGGTGGCCACGATCGGATCAACGCCGTTCCACGGCGCCGAACCGTGGGTCTGGCGGCCGATCACCTTGATCCCGAAGCGGTCGGAGGCGGCCATCAACGGGCCACCGCGCACCGCGATCTGCCCGGCCTGCACGCTGGAGAACACATGCAGGCCGAACACCGCCTCCGGCTTGAAGTCGGCGAACAGGCCTTCCTTCAGCATCAGCGCGGCACCGCCCTCTTCCGGCGGCGGCGCGCCTTCCTCGGCCGGCTGGAAGATCAGCATCACCTGGCCGGGCAGATCCTTCTTCATCGATACCAGCGCCTGGGCCACGCCCAGCAGCGTGGCGGTGTGCGCGTCATGGCCGCAGGCATGCATCACGCCCACGGTCTGGCCGCGGTATTGGTCGGTCGCCTTTGACGCGAACGGCAGTCCGGTCTGCTCGGTCACCGGCAGCGCGTCCATGTCCGCACGCAGGGCGATCTTCGGGCCCGGCTTGCCGCCCTCGATGATCGCCACCACGCCGTGATGGGCAATGCCGGTCTTCGGCTTCAGGCCCATCGCACGCAGGCGCTTGGCGACCTCGGCCGAAGTGCGCGCCTCGCGGTTGGACAGCTCCGGGTGCTGGTGGAAGTCACGGCGCCATTCGACCACCTGGGCCTGCAGCCGTTGTGCGGCGGCGGTGACTTCCGGGCGCTGCCCGTCCTGGGCGTGGGCAAGGGCCGGCAGGGCCAGCAGCAGGGCGGACAGCAGCAACGAACGGCGCATCGCGATCTCCACAGCAAGGGGGTTCCAGCTGAATGTAGGGCAACACTGCGGCCACGGGAACCTCCGGCGCTGGATCCGGTCTTAGCGCCCGTCCCATCCGTCATGCAGGAAACGCGATGTGGCACAGGTATGCTTTGCGCATTGCCGCCGGCGCCCCGCCCGGTCCAGTCCTCTCGGAGTCCTCGTAATGTCACGTGTTTGGAAGATCGTGCTGCTGGTCGTGGCGGTGCTGGTGCTGGCCGTGGTCGGCCTGCGCGTCATGGGCGGCGGCAAGGACAAGGCTGGAAAACCCGCAGCGGGTGCGCGCCAGGGCGGTGAAGATCCGGATGCCGGCCCGGTGCCGGTCACCGTGGTCGATGCCACGCGCCAGGACGTGCCGGTGTATGCCAGCGCACTGGGCACGGTGACCGCGATGAACACCGTCACGGTCAGCCCGCAGGTCGGCGGCCAGCTGATGAGCCTCAATTTCCGTGAAGGCCAGGAAGTGAAGCAGGGTGACGTGCTGGCGGTGATCGATCCGCGCACCGCACAGGCCAGCTACGACCAGGCCGCGGCCGCCAAGCGCCAGAACGAAGCGCTGCTGGCCACAGCGCGCTCCAACTACCAGCGCTCGAACGCGCCGGAGTATCGCCAGTTCGTGGCCAAGACCGATCTGGATACACAGCGAAACCAAGTGGCACAGTACGAAAGCGCGGTGGCCGCCAACGAGGCCAGCATGCGCTCGGCACAAGTGCAGCTGCAGTACACCAAGGTCACCGCACCGATCACCGGTATTGCCGGCATCCGCGCGGTCGATGCCGGCAACGTGGTCAACGCCGGTACTGCACTGGTCACGCTCACCCAGATCCATCCGATCCACGTGCTGTTCAACCTGCCCGAACGCCAGCTCGGCGACGTGCGCCAGGCGCAGGCCGCCGGCACGGTACCGGTGGCGGCGCTGGACCGTGCCGACTCGCACGTGTTGTCCGGCGACGGCAAGCTGGATGTGGTCGACAACCTGATCAGTGCCGACACTGGCACGTTCAAGGCACGCGCCCTGTTCGACAACACCGACAACGGCCTGTGGCCGGGCCAGTTCGTCAACGTGCGCATGCAGCTGCGCACCATCGGCGGCGGTGTGGTCATCCCGACCCAGGCCGTGCTGCGTGGCCCGGACGGCGAGTACGTCTATGTGGTGCAGGGCGACAACACGGTGAAGATGCAGACCGTGCGCAGCGGCGTGGAAGTGGGCGACAGCCAGGTGCAGATCGCCGAAGGCCTGAAGGGCGGCGAGCGGGTGGTCAGCGAAGGCCAGTTCCGCCTGAAGCCGGGCAGCAAGGTCACCGCGCTGAAGCCGGGCGAGACCCCGGCCGCACCGACCGAGGCCGAACTGAAGGCGGCCGAGCAGAAGAACGCCGGCGGCGGTGGCCGTCGCGGTGGTGGCCCGCGCTGAGCGCAGGCCACTGATCTCCCTCGCGCCGGCGCACCTGCCGGCGCCGACATTGAAGTGCCAGCAAGGATCAGTCCGTGGGCTTTTCGACGATCTTCATCCGCCGCCCGATCGCCACCTCGCTGTTGATGGCGGGGCTGTTGCTGCTGGGCATCCTCGGTTACCGCCAGTTGCCGGTGTCGGCGCTGCCGGAAATCGATGCGCCCAGCCTGGTGGTCACCACCCAGTACCCCGGTGCCAACGCCACCACCATGGCCTCGCTGGTCACCACGCCGCTGGAGCGCCAGTTCGGGCAGATCTCCGGACTGGAGCTGATGACCTCCGATTCGTCGGCCGGGTTGTCGACGATCATCCTGCAGTTCTCGATGGACCGGAACATCGACATCGCCGCGCAGGACGTGCAGGCGGCGATCCGCCAGGCCACCCTGCCCTCGTCGCTGCCCTACCAGCCGGTCTACAACCGGGTGAATCCGGCCGACGCGGCCATCGTCACCCTGAAGCTGACCTCCGACACGCGCCCGCTGCGTGACGTCAACAACTACGCCGATTCGATCCTGGCCCAGCGCCTGTCGCAGGTGCAGGGCGTGGGCCTGGTCTCGATTGCCGGCAACGTGCGCCCGGCCGTGCGCATCCAGGTCAATCCGGCGCAGCTGTCGAACATGGGCCTGACCCTGGAGGAGCTGCGCAGCGCGCTGACCCAGGCCAACGTCAATGCGCCGAAGGGTTCGTTGAACGGCAAGACCCAGTCCTACAGCATCGGCACCAACGACCAGCTGGCCAGCGCCGCCGAGTACCGCGACACCATCATCAGCTACAAGAACGGCCGCCCGGTGCGGCTGTCCGACGTGGCGCAGGTGGTCGATGGCGTGGAGAACGACCAGCTGGCCGCGTGGGCCGATGGCAAGCCGGCGGTGCTGCTGGAAGTGCGCCGCCAGCCGGGCGCCAACATCGTGCAGACCGTCGAGCGCATCCGCGCGATCCTGCCGCAGCTGCAGGGCGTGCTGCCGGCCGACGTGCACCTGGAGATCTTCAACGACCGCACCGAGACCATCCGCGCCTCGGTGCATGAAGTGCAGTTCACCCTGATCCTCACCATCGGCCTGGTGGTGGCGGTGATCTTCGTGTTCCTGCGCCGGCTGTGGGCCACGATCATTCCCTCGGTGGCAGTACCGCTGTCGCTGGCCGGCACCTTCGCGGTGATGGCCTTCGCCGGCATGTCGCTGGACAACCTCTCGCTGATGGCGCTGGTGGTGGCCACCGGCTTCGTGGTCGACGATGCGATCGTGATGATCGAGAACATCGTGCGTTACATCGAGCAGGGCAAGAGCGGCAAGGAAGCGGCCGAGATCGGCGCGCGCCAGATCGGCTTCACCGTGCTGTCGCTGACCGTGTCGCTGGTGGCGGTGTTCCTGCCGCTGCTGCTGATGCCCGGTGTCACCGGCCGCCTGTTCCACGAGTTCGCCTGGGTGCTGAGCATCGCCGTGGTGCTGTCGATGCTGATCTCGCTGACGCTCACCCCGATGATGTGCGCCTACCTGCTCAAGCCCGACGCGCTGCCCGAGGGCGAAGACGCGCACGAGCGCGCAGCGGCGGCCGGCAAGCAGAACCTGTGGACGCGCACCGTGGGCCTGTACGAGCGCAGCCTGGACTGGGTGCTGGACCACCAGCGCGCCACCCTGGCCGTGGCCGGCGGCGCGCTGGTGCTGACCGTACTGCTGTATGTGCTGATTCCCAAGGGTCTGCTGCCCGAACAGGACACCGGCCTGATCACCGGCGTGGTGCAGGCCGACCAGAACATCGCCTTCCCACAGATGGAACAGCGCACCAAGCAGGTGGCCGAAGCGCTGCGTCAGGACCCGGACGTGACCGGCGTATCGGCCTTCATCGGCGCCGGCAGCATGAACCCCACGCTCAACCAGGGCCAGCTGTCGATCGTGCTGAAGGAGCGCAGCCAGCGCGATGGCCTGGAGGAGATCCTGCCGCGCCTGCAGAAGGCAGTGGCCGGCATTCCGGGCGTGGCCCTGTACCTCAAGCCGGTGCAGGACGTGACCCTGGATACCCGCGTGGCCGCCACCGAGTACCAGTACTCGCTGTCGGACGCGGATTCGGCGACGGTCGCGACCCAGGCCACGCGCCTGACCGAAGCGCTGCGCAAGCGCCCGGAACTGGCCGACGTCGACAACAACCTGTCCAACCAGGGCCGCGCCCTGGAGCTGAACATCGACCGCGACAAGGCCAGCGTGCTCGGCGTGCCGATGCAGACCATCGATGACACGCTCTACGATGCGTTCGGCCAGCGCCAGATCTCGACCATTTTCACCGAGCTCAACCAGTACCGGGTGGTGCTGGAAGTGGCACCGGAGTTCCGCACCAGCACCGCACTGATGGAGCAGCTGGCGGTCGCGTCCAACGGTGCCGGCGCACTGACCGGCACCAACGCCACCAGCTTCGGCCAGGTCACCTCGTCCAACTCGTCCACCGCCACAGGCATCGGCGCGCAGAACACCGGCATCACCGTCGGCGCCGGCAACATCATCCCGCTGTCGGCGCTGGCCGAAGGCAAGGTCAGCAGCGCGCCGCTGGTGGTCAGCCACCAGCAGCAGCTGCCGGCGGTGACGGTCTCGTTCAACGTGGCGCCGGGCTATTCGCTGTCCGAAGCCGTGCGTGCGATCCAGGAGACCAAGGACAGCCTGGACATGCCGACCCATCTGCATGCCGAGTTCATCGGCAAGGCCGCCGAGTTCACCGGCAGCCAGACCGATGTGGTGTGGCTGTTGCTGGCCTCGCTGGTGGTGATCTACATCGTGCTGGGCGTGCTCTATGAGAGCTACATCCACCCGATCACGATCATCTCGACGCTGCCGCCGGCTGGTGTGGGTGCGCTGCTGGCGCTGATGGTGTGCGGTCTGAGCCTGTCGGTGGATGGCATCGTCGGCATCGTGCTGCTGATCGGCATCGTCAAGAAGAACGGCATCATGATGGTGGACTTCGCGATCGAGGCGCGTCGTGCCGGTGCCAACGCGCACGAAGCGATCCGCCGCGCCTGCCTGCTGCGCTTCCGCCCGATCATGATGACCACCGCCGCGGCCATGCTCGGCGCACTGCCGCTGGCACTGGGCACCGGCATCGGTTCGGAACTGCGCCGCCCGCTGGGCATCGCCATCGTCGGCGGCCTGCTGCTGTCGCAGCTGGTCACGCTGTACACCACGCCGGTGATCTACCTGTACATGGAGCGCTTCTCCGAGTGGCTGGCGCGCCGCCGCGAACAGCGAGCACTGCGCAACGGTTCGCTGCAGGAGCCGCAGGCATGATCCGCGCCCCGCTGCTGCGGGGGGCCGCACGATGAACCTGTCCGGCCCCTTCATCCGCCGCCCGATCGGCACCGCCCTGCTGGCCATCGGCCTGTTCATGGTCGGCCTGATCTGCTATCTGCGCCTGGGCGTATCGGCGTTGCCGAACATCGAGATCCCGGTGATCTTCGTGCACGCCAGCCAGTCCGGTGCAGACGCGGCGACCATGGCCAGCACGGTCACCGCGCCGCTGGAACGCCATCTGGGCCAGCTTCCGGGCATCGACCGCATGCGCTCGTCGAGCTCGGAAGGCAGCTCGCTGGTGTTCATGATCTTCCAGAGCGGCCACAACATCGATTCGGCCGCACTGGACGTACAGACCGCGATCAACTCGGCGCAGGCCGACCTGCCTTCGGGCATGGGCTCGCCGATGTACCAGAAGGCGAACCCGAACGACGACCCGGTGATCGCCATCGCGCTGACCTCGCAGACGCAGTCGGCCGACGAGCTGTACAACGTGGCCGATTCGCTGCTGGCCCAGCGCATCCGCCAGATCAGCGGCGTCGCCTCGGTCGACATCGCCGGCGCCTCGACGCCGGCCGTGCGCGTGGACGTCAACCTGCGCCTGATGAACGCGCTGGGGCTGACCGCCGACGACCTGCGCAATGCAGTGCGCGCCGCCAACGTTACCTCGCCCACCGGTTTCCTCAGCGACGGCAACACCACCACCGCGATCATCGCCAACGACTCGGTGGCGCGCGCCGCCGACTTCGCCGAGCTGGTGGTCAAGACCCAGGGCGATGGCCGGGTGATCCGCCTGAAGGACATCGCCAACGTCTACGACGGCCAGCAGGACGCCTACCAGGCGGCGTGGTTCGACCACAAACCGGCCGTGGTGATGTACGTGTTCACCCGTGCCGGCGCCAACATCGTGGAGACCGTGGACCGGGTCAAGGCGCAGATCCCGACCCTGCGCGACTACCTGCAGCCGGGCACCACGATGACGCCGTACTTCGACCGTACGCCGACCATCCGCTCGTCGCTGCATGAAGTGCAGATCACCCTGCTGATCAGCCTGGCGATGGTGGTGCTGACCATGGCGCTGTTCCTGCGCCGGCTGGCACCGACGCTGATCGCCGCGGTGACCGTACCGCTGTCGCTGGCCGGTGCCGCGCTGGTGATGTACGTGATGGGTTTCACCCTGAACAACCTGAGCCTGCTGGCGCTGGTGATCGCGATTGGTTTTGTGGTCGACGATGCGATCGTGGTGATCGAGAACATCATGCGCCACCTCGACGAGGGCATGCCGCGCATGCAGGCGGCGCTGACCGGCGCACGCGAGATCGGCTTCACCATCGTTTCGATCACCGCCTCGCTGGTGGCGGTGTTCATCCCGCTGCTGTTCGCCAGCGGCATGATGGGCGCGTTCTTCCGCGAATTCACCGTGACCCTGGTGGCGGCGATCGTGGTGTCGATGATCGTCTCGCTGACACTGACCCCGGCGCTGTGCAGCCGCTTCCTCAGCGCCCACGATCACGCCGCACCGCCGTCGCGCTTCGGGCGCTGGCTCGATGCCGGCCACGAACGCATGCTGCGCGTGTACACCGTGTTCCTCGACTTCTCGCTGCGCCATGCACTGCTGATGTCGTTGACTCCGCTGATCCTGATCGGCGTCACCGTGTTCCTGTTCGGTGCGGTGAAGAAGGGTGCATTCCCGCCGCAGGACACCGGCCTGATCTGGGGCCGCGCCAATTCCAGCGCCACCGTTTCCTTTGAGGACATGGTCGCCCGCCAGCGCCGCATCACCGACATGCTGATGGCCGACCCGGCAGTGAAGACCGTGGGCGTGCGCCTGGGCAGTGGCCGCCAGGGCTCCAGCGCACAGTTCAACATCGAGCTGAAGTCGCGCAGCGACGGCCGCCGCGAAACCACCGCGCATGCACTGGCGCGGCTCAGTGCCAAGGCCGACCGCTACCCCGACCTGCAGCTGCGCCTGCGCGCGATCCAGGATCTGCCCAGCAACGATGGCGGCGGTTCCAGCCAGGGCGCGCAGTACCGCATTTCCCTGCAGGGCAACGACCTGGCCGCATTGCAGGAATGGCTGCCCAAGCTGCAGGCGGAACTGAAGAAGAACCCGAAGCTGCGCGACGTCGGCACCGACGTGGACAACGCCGGCCTGCGCCAGAACATCCAGATCGACCGCGCCAAGGCCGCGCGCCTGGGCATCACCGTCGGCGCCATCGACGGTGCGCTGTACGGTGCGTTCGGCCAGCGCCAGATCTCGACCATCTACTCGGATATCAACCAGTACAGCGTGGTGGTCAACGCCCTGCCCTCGCAGACTGCCACGCCGGCAGCGCTGGACGAGGTGTACGTGCGTGCGCGCAATGGCGACATGGTGCCGATCACCACGGTGGCCACCCAGGTTCCGGGCCTGGCGCCGTCGCAGATCACCCATGAAAACCAGTACACGACGATGGACCTGAGCTACAACCTGGCCCCGGACGTGAGCATGGGCGAGGCCAAGGCGATCATCGACGCGACCGTGGCCGGCATGCGCATGCCCGGTGACATCCGCCTGGCCGACGATGCCGGCTTCGGCTTCAACTCCGACCCCAGCGACATGCTGATCCTGGTGCTGGCGGCGATCCTGACCGTGTACCTGGTGTTGGGCATGCTCTACGAGAGCCTGATCCACCCGGTCACCATCCTGTCGACGCTGCCGGCAGCGGGTGTGGGCGCGCTGCTGGCCTTGTTCGGTACCAACACCGAGCTGTCGGTGATCTCGATGATCGCGCTGGTGCTGCTGATCGGCATCGTCAAGAAGAACGCGATCATGATGATCGACTTCGCGCTGGTGGCACAGCGCGAGCACGGCCTGGCACCACGCGATGCCGCGCGCGAAGCCAGCATCGTGCGCTTCCGCCCGATCATGATGACCACGATGGTGGCGATCCTGGCGGCGGTGCCGCTGGCGATCGGCCTGGGCGAGGGCTCCGAGCTGAGGCGCCCGCTGGGCATCGCGATGATCGGTGGTCTGCTGTTCTCGCAGAGCCTGACCCTGCTCAGCACGCCGGCGCTGTACGTGATCTTCTCCTGCCTGGCCGAACGCTGGCGGGCACGGCGCGCGCGCAGGCGCGAAGCGAAGCTGCTCAAGCGCGCGCAGCGGGCCTGATCGGATCCGCCGGCCAGCGGCCGGCACTACCGTGGATATGGTCGGTGGGAGCTGGTGGGTGCGGACCGTTGGTCCGCACCCTGCACGCCGACAGGTTTGACGCGCCCCAGCGAAAAGAGAACAATCCGCATCCAGCCATGGTCCTGCGCCCGCGAGCGGCGCCCCGCTGCCACCTCCGGCCAGCCTGCGTGATCCCAGCCACCGACCTTTCCCCCACGTGTGGGCGGATGGCCCGTGGCCGTCCGCCGAGGATCAGCCCACCATGTCCCTGCATCCGCTGTGCCGCCCGGCCCTGCTTGCCGTTTCCCTGTCCGTGGCCTGCGCCGCACAGGCCCAGTCCGCTCCCGAACGCAGCGCCCGCGGCCGCAGCGCCACCGAGCTGGATGCGGTCAAGGTCACCGCCGAACGCACCCATGCCGATACCGGCGCCCTCGGCGATCGCGCCCTGCGCGATACGCCGTTCGCCATCACCGCAGTGGGCCGTGAGCAGATCGAGCAGCGCCAGGTGGTGTCGTTGGGCGAAGCGTTCGCGCTCGACCCGTCGGTGACCACCCAGGTCAGTGCCTACGCCAGTGGCTGGAGCTCGCCGATCCGCAACCGTGGCATCGACCTGAACTTCGACAGCTATCGGGTCAACGGCCTGCAGGTGTCTTCGTGGGGCACCGAGTGGCCGCTGGAAGTGATGGAACAGGTCGAGCTGCTGAAGGGGCCCGCCGGCTTCCTGTATGGCTTTGGTGCCCCCGGCGGCCTCGTCAACTACGTGACCAGGAAGCCGACCGACAGCCCCACGTTCTCGGCGCAACTGGGTTGGCGCGAGCAGGGCATCATCAGTGGCGGCATCGATGCCGGCGGCCGCTTCGGCAACGAGCAGATGTTCGGCTACCGCTTCAATGCGTACCGGGAAAAGGGCGAAACCTTCAACGGTGGCCATGTCGACCGCAAGGTCGGTGCGCTGTCGCTGGATGCGCGCCTGAGCGACGCGCTCACCTGGACCTTCGACGGCGTGTTCCAGGCCCGTGACCTCAGCGGCGAAGCGCCGCAGTATTACTTCCGCGGCCTGACCTCGGTACCGCGGCCGATCGCCGGCGACGTCGACAACGGCGTTCCCGGCACCTACTACGACACCCGCTCCAGCCTGCTCTCGACCGCGCTGAACTGGCAGATCAACAGCGCCTGGAAGGCCAGCCTCAGCTATGGCGTCACCACCTCGTGGAATGACGTCAACAAGATCTTCGCCTACATCGACTCGCCCAACGGTGACTACGACGTCAATGTCTACGAGCTGGGCGGCAAGAGCGAGTGGAAGCTGGCACAGGCGCAGGTCCAGGGCAGCTTCCGCACCGGCCGGCTCGCGCACCAGCTGGTGGCAGGGCTCAGTCACCAGACCGGGCTGGGCTGGGACCGCCCGTACGAATGGAACCTGATCGGCCGCGCCAACCTCTACCAGCCTTCGCCACTGCGCCACGATGCAGTGGGCTCGCGGGTGATGAGCCGTGGCGACAAAACCGTGCAGACGGCCGTGTTCGCCAGCGACACCGTCGACCTCGGCGGCGGTTGGTCGCTGTTGGCCGGCTGGCGCTACAACGACTACGAAACCAAGGGCCGCTACCACACCTATCCGGTGACCCCGACCTACGCGCTGATGTTCAAGCCGCGCGAGGACGTGACCTTGTATGCCAGCTACATCGAATCGCTGGAAGCCGGCAGCCGCGTCGGCACCGGCTACATCAATGCCGGCGACGTGCTGGACCCGACCCTCAGCAAGCAGTACGAAATCGGCGCCAAGGTGGAGGCGTCGCGCTGGAACGCCAACCTAGCCGCGTTCCGGCTGGAGCGTGGCGCCACCATCGATGCGCTCACCCCCGCCGGCAAGCGCCTGGTGCAGGACGGCATCACCCTGTACGAAGGCGTCGAGGCCAGCGCCGACCTGCACCTGACCGACACACTGACCGTCGGCGGCGGCGCGACCTGGCTGGACCCGACCTACGATCGCCTGTCACCGGACAGCGCGTCGCAGCAAGGCAACCGCACCGCTGGCGCTGCCCGCTGGAACGGCGTGCTGCACGCCACCTACCAGCTGCCGTGGCTGGATGGGCTGGAAACCTACGCGGTGGCGCGCTACTACGGCGATGTCTGGTACGACGCCGACAACACCCTCAAGCTGCCCGACTACACCCTGGTCAACGCGGGTGTGGGCTATCGCCTGCTGGCCTCCGGCCATCCGGTCGTGCTTCGTGCCAGCGTGGAAAACCTGGCCAACCGCCGCTACTGGTCCAACGCCGGCATCGGCCTGCCACGCACCTTCGCCGTGAGCGTGCGCTGGGAGATGTGATGCACCGGTAGTGCCGGCCGCCGGCCGGCGCCTTGTCGTCCTGCGCAGGCTGTCCCCTTCACCCCACACCCGCAATAATGCAGCTCGACCGTTCCGCCGAGCCTGCATGTCCACCCGCCAATCCCGCCTCAGCCGCCTGTGGGCCCACGAAAAGGCCAGTTATGGCCTGCGCGTGTTCATCGCCCTGAGCGCGGCGATGGCGGTGTGCTGGCAGCTGGATGCGCTCACGGCGCTGCCCGGCGTGTTCCTCGGCATCATCGCCAGCGCCATCGCCGAGACCGACGACAACGCGTGGGGCCGGACCAAGGCCGTGTTGCTGTCGCTGCTGTGCTTCTGCATCGCCGCAGCCTCGGTCATCTGGCTGTTCCCGTGGCCGTGGATCTTCATCGGCGCGCTGGCGCTGTCCACCTTCGGCCTGACCCTGCTGGGTGCGCTCGGCGAGCGCTATGCGTCCATTGCCCAGGCCACGGTGACGCTGGCGATCTACACCATGATCGGCCTGGAGCAGCACGGTGCCAGCGACCTGCACACTGCGCTGGAGGCGGTCAGCCACCTGCTGGCCGGTGCGCTCTGGTACGGCCTGCTGTCGATCCTGTGGACCGGGCTGTTCGCCAACCGGCCGGTGCGTGAACGCGTAGCGCGGCTGTACCAGGAACTGGGCCGCTACCTGCAGTTGAAGGCCGCCCTGTTCGAGCCGGTGCGCGAGGCGGACCTGCAGCGCCGCCAGCTCGACCTGGCCGAGCAGAACCGGCGCGTGGTCGGTGCGTTGAACGAAGCGAAAGCCGCGATCCTGGCCCGCTTCGGCCGCTCCGGCCGACCCGGCGTGAACTCCGGCCTGTACCTGCGGCTGTACTACATGGCGCAGGATTTCCACGAGCGCGCCAGCTCCTCGCACTACCCGTACGGTGCGCTGGTCGATGCCTTCTTCCACAGCGACGTGCTGTACCGCTGCCAGCGCCTGCTCGACCTGCAGGGCCAGGCCTGTACGCGGCTGGGCGAAGCGATCCGGCTGCGCCGTCCGTTCGTGTATGGCCAGAGCAACCAGCAGGCCGGGCGCGATCTGGCCGATGCGCTGGCCTACCTGCGTGACCAGCAGCGCCCGCAATGGCAACGCCTGCTCGGTTCGCTGGACCTGCTGGTGCACAACCTGCGCAGCATCGAGCGCCGCCTGCTGGATGCCGAGCGCTCCGAGGCCAGCCTCGACAACGTCGATACGCGGCTGCGCGACAGCAACCCGCACACGCTGCACGAGATGGGCGTGCGCCTGCGCCAGCAGCTCACGCCCGGGTCGGTGCTGTTCCGCCACGGCCTGCGCATGGCACTGGCGCTGATCGTCGGTTTCGCAGCGATCCGCCTGTTCAATGCGCAGAACGGCTCGTGGGTACTGCTGACCATCGTGTTCGTGTGCCGGCCCAACTTCGGCGCCACGCGGCAGCGCCTGGCCCAGCGCATCGTCGGCACCCTGGCCGGCCTGGTGCTCACCTGGGCGTTGCTGCAACTGTTCCCGCAGCTGCATGTGCAGTTGCTGATCGCGCTGCTGTCGGCGCTGCTGTTCTTCTTCACCCGTACCGACCGCTATCTGGTGGCGTCGGCGGCGATCACGGTGATGGCACTGACCTGCTTCAACCTGATCGGCGACGGCTTCGTGCTGATCGTGCCGCGCATGGTCGATACCCTGCTGGGCTGTGCGATCGCCGCCGCCGCCGCATTCCTGGTCCTGCCCGACTGGCAGGGGCGCCAGCTGCACCTTGTTCTGGCACGCGTGCTGGAGACCGCCGCCCGCTATCTCGAATCGGTGCTGGGCCAGTACCGCAGCGGCATGCGTGACGACCTCGCCTACCGCGTCGCCCGCCGCGACATGCACAATGCCGACGCCGCGCTGTCCACCGCGTTGTCGAACATGCTGCGCGAGCCCGGGCATGTGCGTCGCAATCTGGATGCCGGCTTCCATTTCCTGGCCTTGTCCAACACCTTGCTCGGCCACCTGTCGGCCCTCGGCGCACACCGCGACCAGGTCGACAGCTATGCCGGTGATCCGCTGGCACTGGCCGCCGGCGAGCGCGTGCGCAAGGCGCTGCAGCAGCTGGCGGGCGCCCTCACTGCACGTCAGCCGGTGACCGAGGACGACAATGACGCCGACCGTGCGGTGGCCGCCGAACTGGAACAGATCGAGGAGGCGATGCCGCCGAAGCTGCAGCTGATCCGCACGCAGATGGCGCTGGTGCTGCGGCTGCTGCCGAAGCTGCGGGCAGCGGCCAATGAGGCGGTGCGGGGCCTGACCTGATCCCCCATCGCTGATCGGGCATTCCATCCACGCATGGCGTGGATCTACGTAATGTGCAACAGCGCGTTGCGCCTGGCGCTGCAGCCCGATCACGCAGCGGCGCGGATACTGGGTGATCCCCTGCTCACGGATTCCCGCCATGAAGATCGAACTCAGCGGCCGCACCGCGCTGGTCACCGCCTCCACCGCCGGCATCGGGCTGGCCATCGCGCAGGGCCTGGCCGGCGCCGGTGCGCGGGTCATCCTCAACGGCCGCAGCGCCGACAGCATCGAACGCGCACGCCAGCGGCTGCTCGCCGCTGTTCCGGGGGCCGAGGTGACCGGCGTCGCCGCGGACCTGTCCGACGCGGCCGGCGTCGACACGCTGCTGGCTGGCCTGCCCAGGGTCGATATCCTGGTCAACAACGCCGGCATCTTCGGGCCCGAGGATTTCTTCGAGACCGACGACGCCACCTGGGACCGCTACTGGCAGACCAACGTGATGTCCGGCGTGCGCCTGTCGCGCGCACTGCTGCCCGCGATGGTCGCGGCCGGCTGGGGTCGCGTGCTGTTCATCTCTTCCGAGTCGGCGCGCAACATCCCGGCCGACATGATCCACTACGGCGTCAGCAAGACTGCGCAGCTGTCGCTGTCGCGCGGCCTGGCCAAGCGCGTGGCCGGCAGTGGCGTCACCGTCAACGCGGTGCTGCCCGGGCCGACGCTCTCTGACGGTTTTGCCGCGATGTTCGAAGATGAACGCCAGCGCAGTGGCAAGCCGCTGGAACAGATCGGCCGCGAGTTCGTGATGGAACATCGCCCGACCTCGGTCCTGCAGCGGGCCACCACGGTCGAAGAGGTGGCCAACATGGTGGTGTACCTGGCCTCGGCGCAGGCCTCGGCCACTTCCGGTGCGGCGCTGCGCGTGGACGGCGGCGTGGTCGACGATATCGTCTGAGGTTCTGGAGGCGTGCGGACCAACGGTCCGCACCCACAACGGTCCGCACCCACCGCGATCGGGTAGAGTCGAGCAAGCTCGACTCTACGGGCAGGAATGCTAGGCTGCGCCGGTCAAGGAGGCTCCATGTCCGGTCACAACCAGTTTGCCCTGCTGCGCCAGCGCCGTTTCCTGCCGTTCTTCGTCGTACAGGCGCTTGGGGCGTTCAACGACAATGTGTACCGGCAGGCCATCATCAGCATGTTGCTGTTCATGGCCGTTCCGGAAGAGGAACTGGGCCTGTACGCCACGCTGGCACCGGCCATCTTCATCCTGCCCTACTTCCTGTTCTCGGCACTGGCCGGGCAGATCGCCGACAAACTGGAAAAATCGCGGCTGATCGTGATCACCACCACCATGGAGATCGTGATCATGTCGCTGGCCGCCACCGGCTTCCTGATCCAGAGCCTGCCGGTGCTGCTGGTCGCGTTGTTCTGCACCGGCATGCAGTCGACCCTGTTCGGCCCGGTGAAGTACTCGGTGCTGCCCTCGGTGCTCAAGCCTGAAGAACTGACCGGCGGCAACGGCCTGGTCGAGATGGGCACCTCGATGTCGATCCTCTCCGGCATGATCGTCGGCGGCCTGGTGTTCACGGTGGCCGGCAGCCACGGCACGGTGGTGGCGGCATGCGCGATCATCGCGCTGGCGGTCTGCGGCAACATCGCCGCGCGGCTGATTCCCAAGGTCGATGCCGGCGACCCGAATCTGAAGATCAACTGGAACCCGCTGCCCGAATCGCTGGCGGTACTGCGCATGGCGCGCCAGCAGAAGGCCGTACGCAACGCGATCCTGGGCGTGTCCTGGTTCTGGTTCGTCGGCACCGTGCTGACCTCGCAGCTGCCGGCGTATGCGGTCGCCAACCTCGGTGGCGAACCGACCCTGTACATCTTCGCACTGGCCCTGTTCTCGGTCGGCACCGGGGTCGGCTCGCTGCTGTGCGAGAAGCTGTCGGCGCGCACCGTGGAAATCGGCCTGGTGCCACTGGGCGCGTTCGGCATGACCGCGTTCCTGCTGGATCTGTACTTCGCCCGCAGCGGCGAGGCGGCTGCGCACGGGTTGACCATCGGCACGTTCCTGCAGCAGCCGGGGAGCCTGCGCATCGTCATTGATCTTGTCGGAATCGGCCTGTTCACCGGCATCTTCGTGGTGCCGCTGTTCGCGCTGATCCAGAGCCGCACGCCGAAGGCACAGATGTCGCGCGTGTTCGCCGCGCTGAACATCCAGAACTCCGGCTTCATCGTGGCCGCCGCGCTGTTGTCGCTGGCCGCGCACAAGCTGCTGCACTGGACCATTCCGCAGCAGTTCCTGGCACTGGCCATCGCCAATGCCGTGGTGGCGATCTACATCTTCACCATCGTCCCCGAATTCCTGATGCGCTTCCTCAGCTGGTTGATGGTGCGCACCCTGTACCGGCTGCGCCCGCACGGCATCGAGGCCAACGTGCCCGACGAAGGCGCCGCGCTGCTGGTCTGCAACCACGTCAGCTACATGGATGCGTTGATCCTGTCGGCGACGATCCCGCGCCCGGTGCGGTTCGTCATGTACTACCGGATCTTCAACATCCCGGTGATGCGCTGGATCTTCCGCACCGCCAAGGCGATCCCGATTGCCGGTGCGCGCGAAGACCCGGCACTGATGCAGCGCGCGTTCGACGAGATCGATGCGGCGCTGGCCGAGGGCGAGCTGGTCTGCATCTTCCCGGAAGGCGCGTTGACCAAGGATGGCGCGATGGCGCCATTCAAATCCGGTGTCGAGAAGATCCTCGAACGGCGGCCAGTGCCGGTGGTGCCGATGGCGCTGCAGGGCATGTGGTCAAGCATGTGGAGCCGGCGCGACAGCCGCCTGGGCCGCATGCGCGTGCCACGCCGCTTCCGCGCCACCATCGACGTGGTGGCCGCGCCGGCCGTGGACGGCCATCACACCAACGCCGCCGCCCTGGAAGCCCAGGTCCGCGCCCTGCGTGGCGATCGCGCCTGACGCAGCAGTCCGGGCTCTGAAAAGCCCCTGGCATACGCCACCGTCAAGTGCCGGTGGCGTCATGTCGCCGATGTAAACGCATACATGCAACGCCGGTTGCGGTAGATTACGCACCCACAGGGGGGAGGTTGGCCACGTTCACCGGGGTCCAGCCACCAAGGAATGGAGTCTTGCTTTGAATCAACCACCACCGCTCAGCCGTCCGGTCTACATCCCCAACCATCTGGTCTGGGCGATCCTGACGACGCTGTTCTGTTGCCTGCCGCTGGGCGTGGTGTCGATCGTCTATGCCTCCCAGGTCGATGGCCGCCGCGCGGCCGGCGATCTGCCCGGGGCCTACGATGCGTCGCGCAAGGCAGGCTGGTGGGCCGTGGCTTCGGCCGTGGCGCTGCCGGTCCTGTTGCTGTTGTGGTTCGGGCTGTTCGGCGGCTTGGCTGTGCTGGGCGCTCTTTCCGACCATTGATTCACCACCACCACCCATCAAGGAGCTTGAACCCATGAACACCGCTACTCCGCAGGTCCCGAACAATCTGGTCTGGGCAATCCTGTCCACCCTGTTCTGCTGCCTGCCGGCGGGCATCGTGTCGATCGTCTACGCCGCCCAGGTCAATGGCAAGCTGGCCGCAGGCGACGTCGCCGGTGCCCAGGATTCGGCCGCCAAGGCCAAGAAGTGGGCCATCTGGTCGGCCATCGCCGCCGTCGTGGTGGGCGTGCTGTACGGCATCCTCATCGTGGCCGTCGGCGGCATGGGCGCCATGAGCGGCGGCAGCAGCTACTGATGCCTCCGGACGGATCCGGCGCCCGCGCCGGGTCCGTTGCCGCATGTCTGCCCGTCCTGCCCATTCCCGCTTCGCCCGCTGGGCACCGCTGCTGGCCGCCACCGGTCTGGCCGCAGGTGCTGCGGTGGTGCTGCGTCACGTCAATCCGTATGTTGCCGGCAACCCGTTGCCGAGCTGCCCGCTGTACGCGCTGACCGGCCTGTACTGCCCGGGCTGTGGCAGCACCCGCTGCCTGTATTCACTGGTCCACTTCGACCTGCCCGGCGCAATGGCGATGAACCCGCTGCTGGTCGTCAGCCTGCCCTTCCTGCTGCTGATGCTGCTCAATGCCGCCGGATTCCGCCCTCGCCTGCTCGACCCGCTGATGCGGGTGCTGGCCAACCCCACCTTCTGGCTGTGGCTGCTGCCCGGTTATGCGCTGCTGCGCAATCTGCCGTGGGCGCCGTTCACCGCGCTGGCACCGATCTAGGTTTCCGGCCAACGGCGCAGCCCCTCGTGGTGGCGCGATATCTGAAGGTAGCAGCCTGGGGGTTGGCCGGGCGGGATGGGCTTGCGGGGGACGCCGTGAATCCATCCCTGGAGCAACTGTGTTGATGGAGGGGCTTGGCCCCTCCATGAGAGGGGCACGGTAGTGCCGGCCGCTGGCCGGCAGCCTTTGGTCTTGCGCCCTGGTTCGCCTCAG
>NZ_PYTV01000016.1:0-11173 GCF_003028475.1 Stenotrophomonas sp. Nf1
GGGGGGGGGGGGGGGGGGGGGCGGCGTGATGTGGAGCCACCGGATCGATATCTCTGCAAGTGCGCGCCAGAGAGATAACCTGAGACGTGTGTCGTAACTAGAGACGCCCGATAACAACAGGGCTGTCGTTAATAGCTCGCCTGCTGTCACGTTTCAAAATCCATTTCATGAGCGAGTAGATTTGCCAGGGGTCTCAATCAATGGCGCAGAGCACCACATGAGCGTGCTCGCGCCAAGAAGTCCCTGGAGCAGGAATTGATGCTGGTCTGGGGAAGGGCAAGTGCGGATTTGACTTGGTCAGATCCATGGGCAAGTATCGGAAACGGGACTGAATGATACGGTCCCAATCGTCGCAACTCTATATCACTACCAGAAGGAGAAGGTATGAGTAATAAAGTTGAATATGTCAAACCAATCGCCCGTGAGTTGGCGCGAGAGTTGACTCAGGAAGAGATTGAATTGGTGGCAGGTGGCGGCGGGACACTACCCGGAACCATCGCCTTTGATCAAATTTACGACAACGGCGATCATTGGCTCAAGCCATAAGCTAGATATGGGAAGCTCCGGCCTACAACGGTTGGGGCTTCTTTTTCCAGGGAGGGTGGTGTGCACATAATAATTGCGCCTGGCTCAGATATTCATGCTCGGGCAGTCCAGTATTCTGCCGAGAAGATGGGTTGCCCCGTGAAATTGGTAAATAGTATGTCGGTCGCCGAAATGACCGGTGTTTCGCTGATTTTTGATGGCGAAGCGGTGGAGGTTTCTGCAGCGGGAAGTCGAAGGATTGATAGTGTCTGGTTTCGGCGTCCCGGGGAAATAACTCTGCCCCACTCAGTGGCCGAAAGCGACATCAAATTTGTTGAGGCTCAGTGGCGGCAGCACATACATGGAGTGTGTAGTGTCTCACCCCGCGTCAATACTTTCTGGGTGAATTCTCCAAAGGAAGCCATGGCTGCAGAGAGTAAGGCATATCAGCTTCTCATTGCCTCCAAGGTTGGCTTTTCAATCCCGCGCACGATCATCTCATGTGACCCTGCCGAAATACGGAAATTCGTTGGTGCGAACGGTGCGTGTGTATTCAAGTCATTTTCCCCGTTTGCTTGGGTAGATTCTGCCTGTGGTTCGAGACGAATCACGGTGGCCCAAGAGGTCGATGCGAGTATGCTTTCTGATGATCGTGCTATTGAGGTTGCACCTGGGATATATCAGAAAAAGATCTCGAAAAGGTATGAGCTGCGTGTCACGGTTATCGGTCGGCGTCAGTTTGCTGTCCGGATGTCAAGTAAGAGTGGGCACGTTGATTGGCGTGGTGCAATTTATGAAACGGATTCGGATATTCGATCGATATCACTTTCAGTGGCGCTCTCCAAAAAAATAAGTGATCTTATGGCGGAGCTTGGGTTGGTTTATGGGGCCATTGATCTTGGTGTTGATGAGAATGGTGACGTGTATTTCTTTGAGATCAATCAAGGAGGGCAGTTTTTGCATATTGAGGAGTGTGTGCCCGAGTTGCCACTTCTCGCGTGCTTCACAAGTCTCTTTGTGCAGGGACGGCCCGACTATGAAATTATTGCTCCGCCGAGCATGATGTCGCTCGCGGCATATAGGGGTGATGATTGTTATCTGGACTGGCGCTCGGAATTTGAAGTCTCTGAAGGGAGGGATTCTCCGTACGTTTCTTACCTGTCCAGTCACAATGAATAATCTTTTTAGAGATGAGGTCAGGGCCGCGAGAGCCGAAAGGTGGATGGGGAGGGTTAGAGTTCAACCGCCTCGTATCGGTCGTATCAGCTTTGCTTTGTCTTTGGTCATGTTTCTTCTGATCGGGTCAATTGTATTCTTTGCCCACTACACGCCACGGGAGAAGGCCGAAGGGCGGGTGGTTCCCAGCCTTGGACTGTTGAATGTTCCTGCAACTTCTTCTGGCGCGATCACACTCGTTCTGGTGAAAGAGGGGGACAGTGTTGCTGTCGGCCAGCGCTTGATGGAGGTGTCTTCTGCAACGTATGTTCCAGGAGATGACCGTGGCAGTATTGAGGATGTACTGAATGATGAGCTCGTGCGCCAGCACGCGAAACTGACATCTGAGATTTCTTCACTAGATGCTGAGCAGTCCATTGAGCTGCAGGCAGCAGAGCGTCAACTGACGGTAGTGGAGGATCGAATAGCGCTGACTGAGTCTCAGCTGCGCATAAAGGAGAGGCAGGCGGAACGAGCGCGATCTACTTTTGATAAAATTCGTCCGCTCGAACATAGTCAAGTGGTTACCGCTCTGCAGTTCCAGCAGTACGAGAGCGATTCACTTGAGAAGGGGGCTGCGGCAGAGGCCGTGAGGCAAGAGCTGTTCGCGCTGCGCGCGCAACTCAAAGATGTTCAGTCGAAGGCTGCGTCAATTTCACTGGATGCTGGACGAAAGCGAGACTCGCTGCATCGTGCAATCTCGGACCTGGCTCAAGCCAGGTTGCGTAACCGGGTTCAGAAGAACATAGCTCTCGTTGCACCTTCGGCTGGTAGAGTCGTTGGAATGGCCGTAGGTCCAGGCCAATCCGTCAAGGAAGGCCAGAGATTGCTTTCCATTATTCCCGAGGGTTCCCATTTGGAAGTGGAGCTTTGGTTGGGAAGTCGTGCTGCTGCAAATGTAGAGCCGGGTGACACCGTGAGCCTAAGGTTCTCGGGACATCCTTATCAAGTATACGGCATCCAAAATGGTCATGTAGTTGGACTTGCGGAAAGCGCGCTGGAGCCAGTGGAAATACAGCTTAGAAGCGGGATAATGGTTTCCGAGCCATCCTATAGGACTTTGGTTGCGCTCGATGAGCCGGGTGTGGCGCGTAGTGCGGGAGGCCGTTCCCCCATTCGCTTGAAGCCTGGAATGAAGGTGGATGCGGATGTGAAACTGGCTAGAAGGAGAGTAATTGATCTGGTCCTTCGGGACTCGGGCACGCATGAGACTGCGGAGACGAAGCGGCTGTGAATATGCTGAGATTCGGTAGAAGGCTTCCCCTGTTCCATCAGAACGAGGTTGCCGAATGTGGAATTGCCTGCATTGCGATGATAGCCAGCTTTCATGGTGTCGGTGCAAGTTTGGTTGGTCTGCGTGAGCGATACGGCACTTCGCAGCTTGGGGCAGGATTATCGAAACTGATAGGCATAAGTTCGGAGTTGGGGTTGAATCCTCGTGCATTGCGAGTTGAGCTGGATGGGTTGAAGGACTTGATGCTGCCGGCTGTTTTGCACTGGGACATGAATCATTTTGTAGTACTGAAAGAGGTGACCCGAAAGGGGGTTGTGATCCACGATCCCGCTTGCGGCCGAGTTAGCCTTGGGTACAAAGAGGTTAGTGACAGATTCACCGGGATTGCGCTCGAGATGTCGGCGCCGATTGAATCTGAAAGACGTGTTCCGGTGGAGAATGTACCCTTGTCTAGACTTGTAGGAAGGGTCACTGGGCTGGGGAAAGCCGCGCTGCAGATTGGGGCTATTTCCCTGTTGCTGGAACTTCTTGTATTGGTGATGCCGCTTTTCGTTCAATTGATTCTAGATGGAGTCTTGATATCCGGTGCGGTTGACATGCTTTTTCTGGTTGGAATTGGATTCTCCGTAATAGTGCTCCTGCAGGCGGCGTTTGGTGCTGCTCGAGCATGGTTGGTCGCATATGTTGGATCCTCATTCAGCGCACAATGGATAACCAACCTCTTCAGTCACCTTCTTCGGCTACCGGTTGGCTATATAGAGAGGCGTACGGTTGGTGGAGTGCTTTCAAGATTCGTTTCGGTGCAGGTTGTTCAGCAGACACTTACTGCAAATCTGGTTGAAGCGATACTGGATGGTTTGACAGCTCTGCTGATTGTTGTGGTTCTCTACATGTACAGCCCGACGTTGACAGCAATTGTCGCAGCTTCGGTGGGATTCTATGGCGCAATTCGATGGGCGTCGCATCGAAGCATGTTGCGAGTCAAGGAGGAGCAGCTTGTCCACTTCGCGTTACAGCAGTCCACCTTGATTGAGTCCATTCGCGGCATGCAAACCCTTAAGTTGGCCAACAAGGAAGGGATGAGGCGCGCGCAGTTTGAGAGTGCCACTTTTGAAGTGTCGGCTCGTGATGCCAGGATCGGTGCGGTATCGTCCATTTTTCTGGTTGCCTCAAAATCAATCTTTTCTGCTCAGCGGATAGTGCTTGCTGTGGTAGCCGCTCTTATGGCGATGAAGGGGCAGTTTTCGGCGGGTATGCTGGTTGCGTTTGTTGCCTACGCTGATATGTTCTGCGCAAGAGTGGGGGCGTTGATTGATAGGGTCGCAGATTTCGGCCTTCTCCGAGTCCATCTGAACAGGATCTCCGATATTGCTGTGGAGGCTCCAGAGCATTCAGGTGCCATGGCTAGGTTGCCTTCCGGTGAGTACGGGATCGATATAAAAAACATTGCTTTTAGATACTCTGATGACCTCGACTGGGTACTTGATGGGTGCTCGTTCAGTGTTTCTGGCGGAGAATCTGTGGCGATAATTGGTGCGTCCGGATGCGGAAAGACAACGCTCGCAAAGATAATTCTTGGATTGATTCGGCCGACTTCGGGTGAAATCCGGATTGGAGGTGTTGATCTTGATAGGGTCGAGCCATCCAGGCGTCGTGAGTGCTTCGCTGCAGTTTTGCAGGAAGATTGCTTGTTTGCAGGGACGATAGCGGACAATATCTCATTCTTCGATTCCTCTGCGTCGGCGAATGATGTCGAGTCTGCAGCCAGGTTTGCGCTTATCCATGAGGATATTGCTCGTATGCCCATGGGCTATGAAACGATGGTCGGTGACATGGGGTCTGCATTGTCTGGGGGGCAGAAGCAACGCATTTATCTGGCCAGAGCGCTTTATCGGAAGTCGAAGATTCTTTTGCTCGATGAGGCGACGAGCCATTTGGATCTGGAGGCGGAACGGATTCTAGGGCGCAACCTTTCCGCCTTGGGGGTCACGAGGCTCGTAATCGCACACCGGCCTGAAACCATACTCAGCGCTGATCGGGTTATCCGTATCGCACGAGGACGGGCGATTGAGGTCTCCAAGGAAGACCTCAAGGCTATTGTTGGGCAGATTGAAAGGGATCGACTTCTCTCTGAAGCTGTGCAATAGCGTTTCGACCACTGCAGGCTTCCACTCAAAGACCGTGACTGCGAGATTGGATCAGATCGTCAGGCAGTCTCGTCTGGCGAGGGATCCGCATCCTGAAACCCCCTTCCCCGGCTGCCCAGCGGGGAGGGGGTTTTTTTATGGGCGTGTATCGGCGCCGAAGGCGGTGCCCTCCGGCGGGAATCGCTCGGCCAGGAACGCCAGGAAGCTGCGCAGGCGGGTGGAGCGGTAACGGTCGTGGGCGTAGACCACATGCATCGGTCTGCCGGCGTGGCCATGGCCGGGCAGCAGCTGCACCAGTCGCCCGGCTTCAACGTCCGCAGCCAGCAGCAACGCCGACTGCAGCACGATGCCCAGCCCGTGCAGTGCTGCTGCGCGCAGCGCTTCGCCGTTGTTGATCTGCAGCCGGCCGCCCGGCACACGCTCGAGCCCGCCAGGTGCGCCCTGCAGCCATTGGGCCAGCGCGGTGGGTTCGAAGGAAAGGCACTGGTGCCCGGCAAGGTCCTGCGCGGTGTGCGGCGTCCCGTGCCGGGCCAGGTATCCAGGCGATGCACACATCATCAACCGGTAGGGCGCCAGTGGCTGCGCCACCAGCTCGCTGCTGTCGGCCAGCGTGCCGATGCGCAAGGCGGCCTCGAAGCCTTCTTCGGTGAGGTCGACCACGCGGTCGGTCAGTGTCGCCTCGACCTGCACCTCCGGGTAGCGCGCCATGTAGTCGGCGAGCGCCGGTACCAGCGCATGCGTGCCGAAGATCACCGGTGCACTGATGCGCAATGTGCCTGCCGGCGCCAGCTGCTGGTGCTGGGCCTGTGCATCGGTCTCTTCCACCAGGCGCAGGATCTCCCGGCAGCGCGTGTAGTAGTCCTCACCGAACGCGGTCATGTGCTGGCGTCGCGTGGTGCGGCTCAGCAGCTGCATGCCCAGTCGCGCCTCCAGTGCACGCAGGTGCTTGCCGGCCATCGTGGCGGAGATATCCATCGCCTCCGCCGCCGCGCTCAGGCTGCCCTTGTCTACGATCAGCACGTAGACCTGCATGCTCTCCAGCAGGTTCATCTGACACTCCGGGTGTTGAATGCTGAAACCTGCGCGGAGTTTATCAATCGGGGGTGATCAAACAGCATGCAGGGCACGCGCCGGATGTGCCGGCAGGCGACTGGGAGAACATCATGTATCTGGATCTTGAAGGGCGTACCGCGCTGGTCACCGGTGCCGGCAGTGGCATCGGTGCCGCTGTCGCCAGGAGGCTGGCATCACAGGGGGTACGCGTTGCGATCAGTGCGCGGCGTGCAGAGCCACTGCAGGCGCTGGCGGCAGAGATCGAAGCGGCGGGTGCGGCGGCGCCGATCATCCTGCTGGGCGATGTCACCGATGCTGGGGACGTGCGCCGCATCGCCGACGCCGCGCTGGCTGCGCTGCAGCGGGTGGACATCCTGGTCAACGCGGCCGGTGGTTCGCGGCCGACCACGGTGGATGCCGCCGACGCGATCTGGGAGGAGGCTTTGGCGCTGAACTTCTCTGCGGCACGGCGGATGACCCAGGCACTGCTGCCTGCGATGCAGGCACAGGGCTGGGGGCGGGTGATCAACTTCAGTGGTTCGATGGAGCCGCGTGCGGTGAATGCGGCCACGGCAGCAAAGGCGGCGCTGCATCTGTGGAGCAAGGGCCTGTCGTCCGAGGTGGCCGCGCAGGGCATCACGGTGAATGCGATTGCGCCGGGACGGATCAACAGTCCGCAGATCCTCGACCGCCTGCACCCGACCGAGGAAAGCCGACGCACATTCATTGCGCGCAACATTCCGATCGGGCGCTTTGGCGAGCCGGAGGAAGTGGCACCGCTGGTGGCTTTCCTGGCCTCGCCGCTGGCCGGCTACATCACCGGCGCGGTGATTCCGGTGGATGGTGGCATGCATTACTTCGCGCATTAGCCGGGTATGGGTAGCGTCGAGCTTGCTCGACTGTTTTTCATGTTTGTAGAGTCGAGCTTGCTCGACTGCCTGGATCAGCCGAGCATGGCTCGGCTCTACAAAAAGCAACAAAAAAAGGCGACCGGCAGGTCGCCCTTGATGTCTGCGGCCGAGCCCGCCTGATCAGCGCGGCGAGGCTACCGCGCGGTTGCTCGAGGCGCCCTTGCCCTTGCGCTTGTCCTGCTGTGCCGGGCTTGCACCCTCGGCCATCAGGTTGTCGCTGCCGAAGTCGGTATCGACATCCAGCCAGCGCTGCGCCGGCAGGCCCAGCGCCGAATCGAGCACGGTCGGCAGCAGGCCACTGGGCAGGCCGCTTTCGCCGTTCCACATGATCGCAATGCCCAGGTCGCGTTCCGGCACCAGCGCCACCAGGCCGCGATAGCCCTGTACGGCGCCGGCATGGAACACCACATCGTGGCCGGCGTAATCGAAGGTGCGCCAGCCCAGCGCGTAGCCGGCCGAGTGCAGGCGCTCGCGGCGCCAGCCCGAACGCATCTCGCCGGGGGTGTTGATCAGGCTTGAATGCAGGGTGGCCAGCAGCGGTGCCGGCAGCACGTCGGGGCGGTGGCCGGTGTGGGCCAGCAGCCACTGCGCCATGTCGCTGGCGCTGGCGTTGACGCCGGCGGCCGGGGCGACACGGTAGTAGGTCGGCTTCGGCGTCAGCGATACCCAGCCGTTGCGGCTGCGCACGTGCGGACGTGCCCAACGCGAGCTGGCCTGAATGCCGGCCAGGCCGAGGCTGGCATCGTTCATGCCCAGCGGCTTGAAGATGCGGCGCTCGACCGACTGCTCGTAGAAGCTGCCCGAGGCCGCATAGACGACGTCGCCGATCAGGCTGAAGGCCACGTTCTGGTAGGCGTAGCAGTCGCCCGGCAGGCACTTCAGGCTGGTGTTGGCCAGCTTCTGGGTCAGCGAGTAGTACTCGGCGTTGCCTTCGATGTCGCGGTCGTAGGCGTTGTAGGGCAGGCCGACACGATGGCTGAGCACGTCGGCCACGGTGAGGCGGTCGGTGGCTTCCGGCGAGTTCAGACGGAAGCCCGGCACGTAGTCGGTGACCTTGCTGTCCCAGCGCAGCGTGCCATCGTTCACCAACAGACCGGCCATGGTGCCGGCAAAGGCCTTGGACAACGAGGCCAGGCGGAACACGGTGTGCGCGTCGACCGGCAGTGGGTTGTTGACGTCGGTGACGCCATAACCGCGCGCGCTGAGCACACGGCCGCCCTGCACGATGGCCACCGCCATGCCCGGCACGCGCTCGCCATAGGTGAGCTGCTGCGCCATCGATTCGATGTTGGCGACGTTGAAACCGGCGGCCGGGGCCTGCACCTGCGGCACCAGGCCGGTGCGGTACGCCGCCGGCTGGGTGTGGGCGACGGCGCTGGCCGCAGCGGATTCGATGTTGGCCGGCATCGGTGGCAACGCCGGCGGGGTCTGCGCGGTGGTGGACAAGGCAACGGGCATCAACATGCCCAGCAAACCGGTGGCCGCCGAACGGATCGGACGACGCAGGCTGTTCTTTTTCATCGGTTGGACCCGTGCGCGACTGCTGATGGCGATTCTAGCGCCGCTTTTCCCCTGTGCACAAACAAAGCGAAGATGAATGCGCATCTCGTTGAAAAAGTTGGAATTTTGACGCTCCGAAAGTGTGTATCCGAACGTGTCATCGGAGGCCATTGCGGGTGTCTCCCAGCAGCGGGAATGGCGTGCCGCGCTGGCGATGTTGCAGTGCATTGGCTAACGTACGCGCTTCACCGCCCCGGAGCCTGCCATGCCGCTGTCCAACCGCCGTCTGTGGGCGAGGGGCGCTGCGTGAGCGCGACGCCGGGCAAGGGGCCGCTGCGGGGGCTGATGGTGGCGCTGCGCGAGTCGCCCGCGCTGTGGTGGTCGTTCCTGTACTTCTTCTGCCTGCTCAGCGGCTACTACGTGCTGCGCCCGGTACGTGAGGCCATGGCCGCCTCGGCAGACCTGGAAACCGTGTTCCCGCCGGTGCTGATTGCCTGGTTCGCCAGCCACGGCATCGCGCTGAAGGACTTCGTGCTGCAGTTCCTGTTCTCCTGCGTGTTCGTGATCATGCTGGTGCTGCAGCCGGTGTACGGCTGGCTGGTCAGCCGCTTCCCACGCCGGGTGTTCCTGCCGGCGGTGTACGGCTTCTTCATCGTCACCCTGCTGGGGTTCTACGCGCTGTTCGACAGCGGTGTACCCGGTCGGGGCATGGCGTTCTTCTTCTGGATCACCGTCTTCAACCTGTTCGCGGTGGCGGTGTTCTGGAGCTTCATGGCCGATGTGTTCTCCAACGCACAGGCACGTGCCTGGTACGGCTACATCGGTGCGGCCGGCACCGTCGGCGCTTTCCTCGGCCCGCTGATCACCAGCGCGCTGGTGCAGCGCGTGGGCATCGCCAACCTGATGCTGGTCTCGGCCGGGTTCCTGCTGGTGTGCCTGCTGTGCATCTGGCGGCTGCGGCACTGGGCGGTGTTGCGTGAGCGCGAGCAGCAGCTGGTCTCCGGCGAGCAGCCGATGGGCGGCAGCATCCTGGATGGACTGAAGCTGATCGTGCGTGAGCCGCTGCTGCGCTGGCTGGCGATCATGGTGGTGTTCGGCGTCGGCGTCGGCACGCTGCTGTACAACCAGCAGGCGGCCATCGTGCGCGCGGCGTTCACCGACCCGGCGGCCAGTACCGCGTTCTTCTCGCGCATCGACCTGGCGGTGAATGCGCTGGCGTTGTTGATGCAGCTGGGCCTGACCCGCTGGTTGCTGTCGCGCCACGGTATCGCACCGGCGCTGCTGATTCCCGGCTTCGCGATCCTGATCGGCTTCTCGGTGCTGGCCGCTTCGCCGATGCCGCTGATGGTGGCGGTGGTGCAGGTGATGACCCGCGCCAGCGAGTTCGCGCTGGCCAAGCCGGCACGCGAGACGATCTACACCCGTGTGGACCGGCAGTGGCGCTACAAGGCCGGTGCGGCGATCGACACGGTGGTGTACCGCGGCGCGGACCTGAGCTTTGCGTGGGTGCACAAGGGGTTGTCCCTGTTCGGCTCGCATGTCGTCTTCATCGGCGGCGTAGTGGTGGCCGCATGCATGACCGCAGCGGCGTTCGGCGTGCTGCGCGAAGAAAAGAAGCTGCCGCGCGATCGCTGATGTTCCGGGGTCAGATCCCGTCCCCGCAGGGGACGGGATCTGACCCCATTCTCCATCCCTGTCCAAGGAACTGCCCATGTACTGGATCGCTCTCGCCCTGACCCTGCTGGTCGCCCTGCTGCACGTCTATTTCCTGGTGCTGGAGATGTTCCTGTGGACCCGCCCGCTGGGCCTGAAGACGTTCCGCAACACGCCGGAGAAGGCGGAGATCACGCGTGTGCTGGCGGCCAACCAGGGCCTGTACAACGGCTTCCTGGCGGCAGGCATCGTGGTGGGGCTGGTGATGGCGCAGCCGGTGCTGGTGACGTTCTCGCTGGCCTGCGTGGTGGTGGCCGGGTGCTATGGCGCCTACAGCGTGAGCCGGCGCATTTTCATGATCCAGGCGGTGCCGGCGATCCTGGCGCTGGTGCTTCGCGCGGTGGCGTAATTTCCAGCCAACGGCGCAGCCCCTCGTGGGTTGGCCGCGGAATGCGGGTCGTGGGTTTGGCCGGGCGGATGGGCTGGGCAGGGGACGCCGTAAACCCATCCTTGGGGGCTTGGCCGCGGCATCCATGCCGCGGACACCCCTGCCCAGCCCATCCGCCCGGCCCCTGACAGGTTCCGTGTGCGGCCAGCCCACGGAGAAGAAAAAGAAGATCAAGAGCAACAGCGGGTCGCTGCGCTCGTGGGTTCTGCGCGCATGAAAAAAGCGGCCGAAGGGCCGCTTTTGCTTTTGCTCTTGCTCTTGCTCTTCTTTTTTCTCTTACGTGGGTGGACGCCACAGAGATCTGTCAGAGGTCGGAGGGGTGGGGCCGGGCGGGGTATCCGCGCCATGGATGGCGCGGCTAAGCCTTATCTGATCGGAATCTGGCAGCGTAGGTGTCGAGAGCCGGCGTGGGCCGCCGTGTAAGCCTGGATCTCGACGATCGCCTTGGAGCTTGGCGCCCACGCCGGAATCTCCCTTGATCCGCCCG
>NZ_PYTV01000017.1:0-7451 GCF_003028475.1 Stenotrophomonas sp. Nf1
CTTCCAGGTTGGCGGCCTGCTGTTCGGTGCGGCGCGACAGGTCGCTGTTGCCGGAGGCGATCTCGCCGGCGGCCAGGGTGATGCTGGAGGCGCTGGCCTGGATCTGGCCGACGATCTGGGTCAGCTGCGCGACGGTGGCGTTGGCGTCGTCACGCATGCGCGCAAACACGCCCTGGTAGTCACCGTGCATGCGAGCAGTCAGGTCGCCCTCGGCGATGGCCGACAGCAGCTGCGAGAGCTTGCCGAGGTTGTCATCGCTGACCGCCATCATCGCGTTGAGGTTCTCCAGCATCAGGCGGAAATCGTGATCGAAGCGCTGCGCATCGCCTCGGCGGCTGAAATCGCCTTCGGCCGCGGCACTGGCCAGCTGCTTGATCTCGGCATTGATGCGGCCGAGGTTGGCCTTGACCGTATCGACGGTGGTGGTCATCGCCGCCTTCTCACCCGGGTAGCGTGCGATATCGCGGCTGAGGTCACCGACGGCGTACTGCTGCACCACGTCCAGCACATCGTGCAGGGTCTGCACGTGGCTGCCGACCAGGGCGTTGGTCTCCTGCACCATCAGGCCGTACTCACCGGGGAAGGCGCGCGCGTCGATGCGGTAGCTCAACTCGCCACTCTCGTGCCGACGGGCCATCTCACGCTGGCCGTTGATGACTGCGTGCAACTGCTGCTGCATGCCCGACATGGCCTCCAGCAGGCGGCCCGGCTCGTCGTGCGGCTGCGGGCCGATGTGGCTGTCCAGCTTGCCACGGGCGATGCCTTCGGCGACGGCGGTGGCCTGCTTCAGGGGGCGTGCGATGCGATTGCCGATGACCCAGCTCAGCGCCAGCACGATCAGCACCAGCACGCCGCCGGCGACGGCCATGATGGCGGTGAACACCAGCGCCTGCTTCTGCACGTCGTCCAGGTAGACGCCGCTGCTGACCACCCAGTTCCAGGGCGCGAACAGGCCGGCGTAGGCGACCTTCTCGACCTCGCCCTTGCTGCCCGGCTTGGCCCAGCGGTAACTGACGAAGCCGCCGCCGGCCTTGGCCGCTTCCACCTGGTCGTAGTAGATGCGCACGCCATCGTCGGTGCGGAAGTCCTTCATGTCCTTGCCGACCAGGTCCTTGCGGAACGGATGCATCAGCAGGCGGTAGCCGGTGTCGTAGAGGTTGAAGTAGTACGCATCATTGTCGGCGCGCATCACTTCCAGTGCCTGCAATGCCGCCGCCTTGGCGGCGTCTTCGCTGAGCTCGCCGGTGGTGGCCAGGCGGTGGTAGTGCTGCAGGATGCCGTAGCTGAGTTCGACCTGGGTCTTCAGCGCGGTCTTGCGGGTTTCGGTGAGGTCCAGGTACTGCATGCGGGCGGCGATCACCGACAGCGCGATCACGCCGAGCGCGATGAGCAGCGTCAGCAGGTTGAGCTTGCGCCGGACGGAGAGATTGCTGAAGTAGTGTTGCCAGCGATGCAGGAGATTCATCGAGCAGGACCAGGTTGAAGCAGGCGGGCGGCGCCGAGCCGGTCACGGCAGGACAGACTGTGACAACCCCGTTATCGGCCGCGCGGGCGGGGGATTGAGGTGCACTGTCCGAACGTATTCATGTTTCCTTGCAGCGGCGGCTGCTGCGCTGCCTGCGGCAGGCTGGTTTTGAAGCAACAGCTACAGCAACAGCAACAGCAACAGCAACGGCGATTGGTCGGCGCTGGATTGTCAGTGGGTGGCTGGGCCGGGATGGGCAGGCAGGACACGCCGTGAACCCCCCTCCGGGGTCCGGCCCAGCCGCTGGCGGCTGTGCGTTCGGGCGCTTGCGAAGCAGTGCTTCGCAAGCAAAGCGCCCTCACCCATGGGGGCTCGATGGCGCCATCCATGGCGCCAACGGTCCTACCTGCCCACCCCGGCCCAGCCCTCTCGGCATTTCGGTGTCGGACGGCAAGAGCGTTGGGTTTCCAGGTGGAAAGAGGGGTCAGATCCGTTTTCCTGCGGAAAACGGATCTGACCCCGGAAGCGATGCAGCTGTTGCTCTTCCTTCTTCAATCCGGGGTGGACGCGCACGGGAACTGTCCGTGGCCGGGAGGGTGGGTTGCGCAGGGGCGTAAGCGCCATGGATGGCGCGACCGAGCCTACAGGGACGTATTCACGGCGTCCCCTGCGCAGCCCACCCTCCCGGCCAACCCTCAGTAGCTCCGCTCTTGTGCAGACCCACCCCGAGGGGCTTCGCCGTTGGCTGGATATCCAGATACCCCGTAAACGAAAACGCCCCAGCGCAGGGCCGGGGCGTTCTCGTACCTCAGGTCAGGCCGGCATCAGAACTCCTGCCAGTCTCCGTCGGCCAGTTCGGTGGCCATCGAACGACCACCCGTGCTGCGGCGGGCCGGCGGTGCGACCGGCGCCGGGGCCGCCGGTGCGGTGGCACGCGCAGCCGGGGCGACGGCGCGCGGCGGGGCAACCACCGTCTCGGCTTCGTCCACCACGAAGATCGACACGGCCTCGCTGAGGTGGCCGGCCTGTTCTTCCATCGCACGCGCGGCAGCGGTGGCTTCTTCCACCAGCGCAGCGTTCTGCTGGGTGGTTTCGTCCATCTGCACCACGGTCTGGTTGACCTGCTCGATGCCGGCGCTCTGTTCCTGCGAAGCGGCGGAGATCTCGGCCATGATGTCGGTCACGCGCTGCACCGAGGCGACGATCTCGCCCATGGTCGCGCCCGCCTTGTGCACCAGCGCCGAGCCGTCATTGACCTTGCCGACCGAGTCGTCGATCAGGCCCTTGATCTCCTTGGCGGCGGCCGCCGAGCGCTGGGCGAGGGTGCGCACTTCACTGGCAACCACGGCAAAGCCGCGGCCCTGCTCACCGGCACGGGCGGCTTCCACTGCGGCGTTCAGCGCCAGAATGTTGGTCTGGAAGGCGATGCCGTCGATGACCGAGATGATCTCGGCGATCTTCTTCGACGAGGCCTGGATGGCCGACATGGTGGTGACCACCTGGCCGACCACCTCGCCGCCCTGCGAGGCGACACCATGCGCGCCGATGGCGAGCTGATTGGCCTGGCGGGCGTGTTCGGCGTTCTGGCGCACGGTGGAGGTCAGTTCCTCCATCGAGGCGGCGGTTTCTTCCAGGTTGGCGGCCTGCTGCTCGGTACGGCGTGACAGGTCGCTGTTGCCGGAGGCGATTTCGCCGGCGGCCGAGCTGATCGCGCGGCTGGACTGCTTGATGCGGGTGACAATCTCGCTCAGCTGCGCGGCGGTGGCGTTGGCATCGTCACGCATGCGGGCGAACACGCCCTGATAGTCGCCGTGCATGCGCACGGTCAGGTCACCCTGCGACAGCGCGGCGAGCAGGCCGGAAATCTGTTCGATGCTGCCGGCGTTGGCGTCCAGCAGGCCGTTGATCTGCTGGGCCAGCTGCAGGAAGAAGCCTTCCTTGTCGCTGGCATCGATGCGGCCGGACAGGTCGCCGGCGGCAGCCTGGGCGATCACGCGGGCCACTTCGGCCTCGACCTGCGCTTCCTGGGTACGGTCGCGCCATTCCACCACGTAGCCGACGGTGTCGCCGCCTTCGTTGCGGATGGTCGACACCACCTGGGCGAACTGGGCATCGCCATACTGCATCGGGCGACGGGCCACGCCATGCGCCTTCAGGTTGCCGAGCAGGGTCTGGTCCATCTCGCCACGGTGCTCGAGCACGGTAACCGGCTTGCCGATCAGCGAGGCCTGGGCGTCGAAGTCGGGCAGGTCGCGGCGCACGTCATCCTGGTACTGGCTCAGGGTCTGCTGCAGGGCGCGGTTGGTGTAGACGATGGTGTTGCTGGTGTCGGTCAGGTACACGCCGGTCGAGCTGTAGTCCAGCGCGGTGCGGATGCGCAGGTTCTCGCGGGCGATGGCCTGGTCGGTCTCGATGCGTTCACGCAGGTCGCGCTGCATGCGCTGCATGGACTGCATCAGTTCGCCCACTTCGTCCTGGCGGCTGACATCAATGTGGCCATCGAGCTTGCCACCAGCCACGTCGTTGGCCACCGAGACGGCGCCACGCACGCTGCCGACCAGGGCACGGGCGAACAACCAGACCAGCACCAGGCCGAGCGCGGCGCCGCCCAGCAGGGCGATCACGGTCAGCACGGCCGAGGCGGAATAGGTGGTGGCCGCTTCATCGCGCGAGGCGCGGGCGAGGCGGTTGTCTTCGGCGATCAGCGCTTCCAGCGCCGAGGCAGCCTTGCGGTGCTTGGTGCGGGTTTCGCCGACGAAGGTGTCGATGGCATCGTCCGGCAGGTCCAGTTCCAGCATCTCGGTGACGCTGTCATAGGAGGCCAGGGCGTCCTTCCATTCCTTGGCGAAGGTGTCGAACAGCTTCTTCTGCTGCGCGTTGTCGACCAGCTTCGGATAGTCCTTGATCGAGGTGTCCATGCTGGTACGCAGGTCGGTGGCCTGCTTGCGCGCGTCGGACTTGACGTCGTCGCTGGCGCGGATCAGCTGCTGGTAGGCGGCATTGCGGTACTCACCCAGCATGCCGCGCATCTCGCCGGCCATGCGGATGCTTTCCATGCGTGAACCGGCCAGTTCGGTGGTGACGTTGTTCAGCGAATGCAGGCCACGATAGGCGACGATGCCCTGCAGCAGCATCACCAGCAGGATGACGCCGAAGGTCAGCATCAGCTTCGGCATCAGTTTCAGGTTGTTGATCCACGGCATGGGCGTTGCGAGCTCCTAAGGCAGACGCGTCCGGGCATCGGGCCCGGTTGCAGCAGAAACCACGCCGGCACCAGGTCCGGCGTGGCTCGACGGACAGCGGATTACTTGATGTTGGCCAGCTTCAGGCCCGACGGCGAGCTGACTTCGATTTCCGCGCGCGAAGCGTCGCGCTGGATCTTGCCGATCACGCAGACGGTCTTGCCTTCCAGGGTTTCCAGCGGGAAGGAGAACTTGCCGCGGTTCTCGCCGGCGATGCGCGCCGAGAAAGTGTGGCGCGGGAAGGCGCCGCCCATGTACAGGAAGGTCGGCTGGCCTTCGGAACCTTCTGCGTAGCGGGCCTTTTCAACCTTGCCGCAGACCATGCCGTCCTTGCCGACCGAGCGCGGCGCCATTTCCGGCGGGATCATGTCGGCCGACTGGGCGAAAGCGGAGGCGGCGGTGGTGGCCAGGACAGCAGCCGAGACGAACGCAAGCAGGGACTTCATCGAGGGGTATCTCCGGGGATGGTAACGGTCGGGCCGGTCCTGCGCGCTCCTGCGCGGCCGGCTTCTGTCCCCCCTATCGGCATCGCCGGGGGGAACTGAAGGGTTTTGTGACCAGAACGTGAAGCAGTTCCGTTTGCTCAGGCGGCGACGTCTTCCACGGCGCTGGGCTGGCCCATGTCGGCGCTGTCGAGCAGGGTCTCGATATCCAGCAGGATCAGCATGCGGTCGTCATGGGTGCCGATGCCGGAAATGAAGCGGGTATCGACCGCGGCGCCGAACTCCGGGGTCGGACGGATCTGCTCGGCCGACAGCGGGATCACGTCGGAGACACTGTCGACGACGATGCCGACCACGCGGTCTTCCACGTTCAGCACGATCATCACGGTGAAGGCGTCGTAGCGGGCATCGTCCAGGCGCAGCTTCAGGCGCAGGTCGATGACCGGCACGATGGTGCCGCGCAGGTTGATCACGCCCTTGATGTAATCCGGAGCATCCGGCACGCGGGTCACCGCATCGTAGCCGCGGATTTCCTGCACCTTGAGGATATCCACGCCGTAGTGCTCGGCACCGAGGGTGAAACTGAGGAATTCGCCACCGGCGCTGGCGGTGGAGCTGGTCTTGTCGTTCATCGAGGGGTCCTGGTTCTGCCGGAAGTCCCGGTGTCAGGCTCGATATCGGCCCCGTGGGGGGGGACTTTAGCTGCCGGGCAATGGATGGGGGCAGATCCCTTTTCAGGGAAAAGGGATCTGACCCCGGCATGCGTTCCAGGGTTGCCGGCCAGCGGCCGGCACTACCACGCGCCTACATCTCGCCGTTGCGGCGGGCCTTGCGCTGGCGGTCGATGCGGAAGATGTAGCGCTGGATGGCGCTGTCGGCGCCGCGTGGCAGGCTGTCGAAGCGCATGCCCACGCGTTTGACCTCGATGCCATTGGGCTGGCGCTGCGGCAGCAGGTTGCAGACCACCAGCTCGATGTCCAGATCCGGCCCGTCCGGCAGCGAAAGCCGGGCCGGGTAACGCTTCTGCAGGCCGAACACCGCGCAGTCGTTGGGCACGACCACCGCCAGGCCGCCGCCACTGATGTCCACCACGCGCATCGACAGGGCGTCGGCGCGGGCTTCGCCGGGCGGCAGCAGCAGCTGCGGCGAGTCGGTCACCGGGGTCTCCAGACGGTACAGCTCGCGGCGTTGCAGGTGCACCAGTTCGTCCGGCAGCGGGGTGCGGAAGGCGACGTGGCCGTCGTTGTCCACGCGCTGCAGTTCGTGCAGGCGGAAACGCACCAGTACCCGTTCCAGCTGGGCGAAGCACAGCAGATGGTCGGCCTGTTCGGCGGCACGGTTGGAGGCTTCCTGCGGGCTGCCATCAAGCAGCAGGTAGTCCTCGTCTTCATCGAGGTCGAGCAGTGCAGTGGGAAACGAGCGGTCGCGGCCGTCAATATGCGCGTTGATCAGCGAACGCTGGTCGATCAGCGAGCGCAGCAGCTGGCGCAGCTGACGGGGATTGCGAACCAGGAATCGTTCGTCAGCGGCGTCGGCCGCATGGACTTCATGCACTGCAGTGTCGTTGCCGTCGGACATGGAATCTAGGGTCAAGGGCGGGCGCCAGCACGCGTTGGCGCGAGGCTCGATGGGGATATCGGCCTCTGCCTCGGATTATGAAGTGAGGAATGCATCACTTTCCATGCAAAAGGGGTCAGAGCCCTTTCCCACGGGAAAGGGATCTGACCCCGATTACCCACCAGGTCGTGGGTGGGGTCAGAGCCCTCTTCCAGGGAAGAGGGATCCGACCCCGGCGTCCTCAGAACTCCTGCCAGTCGCCCTCGGCCGCCAGTGCCGGCGCCGCCGATGCGTGCAGCCGGCGAGCCGGTGCTGCCTTGGTGGCGGGCAGGGCGGTGGCCACCTGGCGCGGCTGCGGTGCGGTGGCCAGTCGTGCCGGTGCCGTGGTGACGCCCTGCGATGCCAACCGGAAGCGTGCCACGGCTTCACCCAGCTGCACGGCCTGGTCTTCCATCGCGCGCGCCGCAGCGGTCGCTTCCTCCACCAGCGCGGCGTTCTGCTGGGTGGTTTCGTCCATCTGCACCACGGTCTGGTTGACCTGCTCGATGCCGGCGCTCTGTTCCTGCGAAGCGGCGGAGATCTCGGCCATGATGTCGGTCACGCGCTGCACCGAGGCAACGATCTCGCCCATGGTGCTGCCGGCCTGATGGACCAGGCTGGAGCCCTCGGCGACCTTGCCGACCGAATCATCGATCAGGCCCTTGATCTCCTTGGCAGCGGCCGCCGAGCGCTGGGCGAGGGTGC
>NZ_PYTV01000018.1:2500-5363 GCF_003028475.1 Stenotrophomonas sp. Nf1
TAAGCTGATTTGGTTCTAGGAAAACACTCTGGAAAGGGTGGCCATAGAAGGTGACAGCCCTGTATCTGAAAGGGCCATTTCAGTGAAGACGAGTAGGGCGGGGCACGTGAAACCCTGTCTGAACATGGGGGGACCATCCTCCAAGGCTAAATACTACTGACCGACCGATAGTGAACCAGTACCGTGAGGGAAAGGCGAAAAGAACCCCGGAGAGGGGAGTGAAATAGAACCTGAAACCGTGTGCGTACAAGCAGTAGGAGCTCCGCAAGGAGTGACTGCGTACCTTTTGTATAATGGGTCAGCGACTTACTGTTCGTGGCAAGCTTAACCGTATAGGGGAGGCGAAGGGAAACCGAGTCTGATAAGGGCGCATAGTCGCGGGCAGTAGACCCGAAACCGGGTGATCTAGTCATGCCCAGGGTGAAGGTGCGGTAACACGCACTGGAGGCCCGAACCCACTCCCGTTGCAAAGGTAGGGGATGAGGTGTGATTAGGAGTGAAAAGCTAATCGAACCCGGAGATAGCTGGTTCTCCTCGAAAGCTATTTAGGTAGCGCCTCATATGTATCCTCTCGGGGGTAGAGCACTGTTATGGCTAGGGGGTCATCGCGACTTACCAAACCATTGCAAACTCCGAATACCGAGACGGACTGTATGGGAGACACACGGCGGGTGCTAACGTCCGTCGTGAAAAGGGAAACAACCCAGACCCACAGCTAAGGTCCCAAATTCAGTGCTAAGTGGAAAACCATGTGGAAAGGCACAGACAGCCAGGAGGTTGGCTTAGAAGCAGCCACCCTTTAAAGAAAGCGTAATAGCTCACTGGTCGAGTCGGTCTGCGGGGAAGATTTAACGGGGCTAAGCACTGAACCGAAGCTTGGGGTGCATACTTTGTATGCGCGGTAGAGGAGCGTTCCGTAAGCCTGCGAAGGTGGATTGAGAAGTCCGCTGGAGGTATCGGAAGTGCGAATGCTGACATGAGTAACGATAATGCGGGTGAAAAACCCGCACGCCGAAAGCCCAAGGTTTCCTTGCGCAACGTTAATCGGCGCAGGGTGAGTCGGCCCCTAAGGCGAGGACGAAAGTCGTAGTCGATGGGAAGCAGGTTAATATTCCTGCACCTCGCGTAAGTGCGATGGAGGGACGGAGAAGGTTAGGTGTACCAGGCGTTGGTTGTCCTGGGGAAAGGCGGTAGGTTTGGATCTTTGGCAAATCCGGGATCCTTTAAGACCGAGCACCGAGACGAGCCTTTATGGCGAAGTCACTGATACCACGCTTCCAGGAAAAGCTCCTAAGCTTCAGCTTACGCAGACCGTACCGTAAACCGACACAGGTGGGTAGGATGAGAATTCTCAGGCGCTTGAGAGAACTCGGGTGAAGGAACTAGGCAACATGGCACCGTAACTTCGGGAGAAGGTGCACCCTTTTTGGTGGCTCGTGCGAGCTATAGCTGAAGAGGGTCGCAGTAACCAGGCCGCTGCGACTGTTTATCAAAAACACAGCACTCTGCAAACACGAAAGTGGACGTATAGGGTGTGACGCCTGCCCGGTGCTGGAAGGTTAATTGATGGGGTCAGCCGCAAGGCGAAGCTCTTGATCGAAGCCCCAGTAAACGGCGGCCGTAACTATAACGGTCCTAAGGTAGCGAAATTCCTTGTCGGGTAAGTTCCGACCTGCACGAATGGCGTAACGACAGCGGCGCTGTCTCCACCCGAGACTCAGTGAAATTGAAATCGCTGTGAAGATGCAGCGTTCCCGTGGCAAGACGGAAAGACCCCGTGAACCTTTACTATAGCTTTACACTGAACGTTGAGTTCGTCTGTGTAGGATAGGTGGGAGGCTATGAAACTGTGGCGCTAGCTGCAGTGGAGCCATCCTTGAAATACCACCCTGTCGTGCTTGACGTTCTAACCTGGGCCCATTATCTGGGTCGGGGACCGTGTATGGTGGGTAGTTTGACTGGGGCGGTCTCCTCCTAAAGAGTAACGGAGGAGCTCGAAGGTACGCTCAGCGCGGTCGGACATCGCGCACTGTGTGCAAAGGCATAAGCGTGCTTGACTGCAAGATCGACGGATCAAGCAGGTAGGAAACTAGGACTTAGTGATCCGGTGGTTCTGTATGGAAGGGCCATCGCTCAACGGATAAAAGGTACTCCGGGGATAACAGGCTGATACCGCCCAAGAGTTCATATCGACGGCGGTGTTTGGCACCTCGATGTCGGCTCATCACATCCTGGGGCTGTAGTCGGTCCCAAGGGTATGGCTGTTCGCCATTTAAAGTGGTACGCGAGCTGGGTTCAGAACGTCGTGAGACAGTTCGGTCCCTATCTGCCATGGGCGTTGGAGATTTGAGAGGGGCTGCTCCTAGTACGAGAGGACCGGAGTGGACGAACCTCTGGTGTTCCGGTTGTCACGCCAGTGGCATTGCCGGGTAGCTATGTTCGGAAGCGATAACCGCTGAAAGCATCTAAGCGGGAAGCGCGCCTCAAGATGAGATCTCCCGGGGCACAAGCCCCCTGAAGGAACCATGTAGACTACGTGGTTGATAGGTCAGGTGTGTAAGTACAGCAATGTATTGAGCTAACTGATACTAATGATCCGAGAGGCTTGACCATATAACCTCAAGTTGCCTTGGCTTTACGACAGCGTCGTAAGAGCATCCAAGTGCACGCTACGTCACAAGAACTATGCGAGGCTGGCGCCTTGTCCCCTAGGGACGAGTGCGACTCTCCAAAAGCCTCCCTGGTGAAATTAGCGCTGTGGAACCACCCGATCCCATCCCGAACTCGGAAGTGAAACGCAGCTGCGCCGATGGTAGTGTGGCTCAAGCCATGCGAGAGTAGGTCATCGCCAGGGTTTACACCC